>JBFEPU010000050.1:0-13073 GCA_041549915.1 Anaerolineae bacterium
AGCGCAAAGTCTGCCATTTGGGCGAGAGAGGATTCGCCCGGAGCTGGCCCCTGACCAGCCACCAGGGAACACAGAAACCCGGCGTCCTGGAGACTCCGGGTTTCTGTGCTGTTCGAATCGCCTGTTGCGGAGATTGCCTGCAGTTGTCGGGTCGCGACACCGCGGCTAGAAGAAGTGAAATGCCGCGATGATCGGCGCAAAAAGCGATGACACGAGCGACATCACGGTGATGAGCGTATTCAAAGAGGGACCAGCCGTGTCCTTGAACGGGTCGCCTACAGTATCGCCCACCACGCTGGCCTTGTGTGCCTCTGAGCCAGGCCCTCCGAGCTCTCCTGCCTCGATGAACTTTTTCGCATTGTCCCACAGGCCCCCAGCATTGGCCATGAACAGTGCAAAGACGACGCCGGTGAAGATGCTTCCTCCCAGGAATCCGCCCAACGCCTCTGGCCCCAGGATGAACCCGATCAACAGCGGGAAGACCACCGCCAGAAAGGCCGGCACAACGAGCGAGGAGAGAGCGTCCTGTGCAGCGAGCGACACACATTTTGAGTAGTCGGGGGTTTCCTTGCCCGCCAGTATGTCGGGCCGTTCGCGGAACTGCTTGCGGATTTCTTCAATCATTGTGAACGCATTCTTGGTTACGGCGAGCATGGTCAGTGCGCTGAACAAGGGAGGCGTCATGGCCCCCAGAAGAGTACCCGCGACAACCAGTGGATTGCGCAGACTGATCATCAGCTCGATGCCCCTCGCTGCTACCACCTGACTGTAGGCAGCGAAGAGGGCAAGCACGGTGAGGGCTGCTGCACCGATGGAGAACCCCTTGGTAATCGCCTTGGCCGTGTTGCCCGCAGCATCCAGCGCGTCAGCCCTGTCGATGGCCTCGTGCGACATGCCCGACATCTCAGCAATGCCTTTGGCATTGTCCACAATAGGACCGTAGGCGTCAGAGGAAAGGACCATCCCGCTGAGGCTCAGCATTCCCACTGCGCTGATGCCAACACCATAGACGCCACTGACCCCAAATCGCTCGGCGACGTAAAAGGCTACCAGCGTGGCCACGGCAATACCCACCAGCGATGGGACAATACTGACCAAGCCATAGCTAAAGCCAGTGATGATGTTGACTGCCGCCCCGGAATGCGAAACGCGAGCGGTTCTGAGCACCGGCTCCCTGTCCGAGGAAGTATAGTAGTCGGACGTGAAGCCGATGAGCACACCAGCTATGAGCCCAGCCAGCGTCGCCCATAGCACACCGAGGTTGTAGCCGCCCAACAGAACCACCGCAGTAGCCAGCACCCCAAAGATCACGCAGGTGATGATCGTGCCCCGGTTGAGGGCCGGGCCCGGCTTGCCGTCCTCGCCCACGCGGACGAAGCGCATGCCGACAAGCGATGCAACAATGCCCAGCGTGCAGAGCACCAGAGGGAACACCGTATAGCGCGCTTGAAGAGACGGATCACCGGCAAAGACAGCGGTCCCCAGCAGCATGGCAGCTACGGTACTGGCCACATAGCTGTCAAAGATATCCGCCCCTGTGCCAGCCACGTCGCCGACATTGTCTCCGACGTTGTCAGCGATCACAGCCGGATTGCGAGGATCATCCTCAGGGATCCCAACTTCTACCTTACCGACCAGATCCGCCGCGATGTCGGCCGTCTTCGTATAGATCCCCCCACCCGCTTTGGCCAGCAGAGCCAGTGCTGATGCGCCGAAGCTAAAGCCCAGTACCAGCTCAGGGTCGCCTGTGAGCAGGTAGATCAGGCTCATGCCGATGACCGCCAGACCGACCACAGCCAAACCCATCACGGCTCCGCCGTAGAACGACACCCGGAAGGCACGGTTGAGGTTGTGCCTGGCCGCAGTTGCCGTGCGTACGTTGGCGGCCACCGCCACCGTCATGCCCATGTAGCCAGCGAGTGCCGAGCACAGCGCGCCGACCAGGAAAGCGACTGCCATCCCAACGCCGCTCAGTGGGTCCACTTGGACAACCCCGATGCTCAACTGCTCAATGTCGAGGCTGAAGACAACAGCAATGATGAGTCCCAGCACAACGGCGACGCCTCCGAGCGCCATGTAGAGTGAACGCAAATAGGATGTTGCCCCCTCCCGAATCCATCCAGCCACCTGCTGTGCTCGCTCCGAGCCAGCGTCTTGCCGTTTCACCCAGAAATACAGCCAGGCTGCGACTCCTGCGGAAGCCACGCCAGCCACGACTGCCGCCAGCAGCCAAGGTTGAGACACAGTAATCATCATTCCTCCCAAAACCAAGAATCACAAATCATAGATGGGGTGCGGCCCCATCGTGTTCCGGGGCAACCCGCTTCCAACGCAGTAGCAGGCCGCCCGCCGATGGAGCCTGGACTGTCAGAGGACCGCCAACCGACCGGGAGAACCCACACATCAGATCATCGCTACGCGACTGGGATTTCAATGCTGAATCGAGCGCTGCAACGGGCGATGTCCATCCCGGAGTTCATCCGTCAAGGGCATGGGGGAAGTGGAGGAGCTCCTCTTCCCCACAGACACCCCGTTCCCGATCCTGCCGTAGAGGAGACATGCCGGCTGGATTCGCAGACCATGTTGGT
Source organism: Anaerolineae bacterium (assembly GCA_041549915.1). Taxonomy (GTDB): domain Bacteria; phylum Chloroflexota; class Anaerolineae; order UBA2200; family UBA2200; genus JBFEPU01. The sequence goes on from JBFEPU010000050.1 coordinate 2,589, forward strand.
TTGCGCCGCCCTGATGTTCGGCCTTACAAGACTATGCGCAAGTGCTCGATGCTGGAATACGGCACATCCCTGCAACCGCAGTATTGTAGCCAACTGTCTGGCAAACTGCAAATGACGCAGTTCAGTAGCCGGAGGCCCACAAATCCGATGATTCGCGCAGATCAGGATGTCGCTGAGCGCACACCAGCGACAAAAGGATTGACGCCGCAAGGCATTCGTGCTACAATCGCTGCGATCCATCGGCACCTGCAAAACGGCAGAGGTCATCGCCCCTGATCGTGTTGAAGAACGCGCTCCAAGGAGGCAGCGATGTTCAGCAGCTACGAGGAAGCCCGTGCCCACGTCCTAGAGAGACAGTTTCAGATGATCGATCTCAAGTTTGTCGATCTGGCTGGACGTTGGCACCACGTCACCCTCCCGTCGGGCCAGTTCACCGAGCAACTGATGCGCGATGGTCTAGGCTTCGACGCTTCAGCGGTCGGCCTCAAGTCAGTGAAGTCTGGCGACATGGTTCTGCTGCCTGACCTGAGCACTGCCTTCCGCGATCCTTTCTGGGACACTCCGACGCTGAGCTTCATCTGCTCTGTCTACGAAGCGGACACCAAGCTTCCCTTCCCGCATGACCCGCGCAATATCGCCCGGCGCGCTGAAGAGCATATGATCGAACTGGGCATCGCAGACCAAAGCCGATGGGGACCCGAGTACGAGTTCTACGTCTTTGACAGCGTGGCCTTTGAGTGCGGCGTGAATGCCGCTTCGTACCGGGTGGACAGCGCAGAGGCCGACTGGCAGGGTGCATCCGGCGGGCTTGGGCACCTGATCCCCTGTCAGGGGGGCTATCACGCCATCCCGCCCAAGGACCAGCTCTACAACCTGCGTACGGAGATAACCGTGGTGCTGGCTGAACTGGGCGTCGAGGTCAAATATCACCACCACGAGGTGGGTGGACCGGGCCAGTGCGAGATCGAAACGCCCATGATGGGCCTGCTGCGCAGCGGCGATGTGACACAGATAGTCAAGTACGTCACGCACATGGTGGCTCGCCGCCACAACAAGACTGCCACGTTCATGCCCAAGCCTTTGTACGGGGAAGCCGGCAGCGGGATGCACTTCCACCAGCATTTGTTCAAGGATGGGCATAACGCTTTCTACGAGGCCGACGGCTATGGCAAGCTCAGCCCGACAGCCCTGTGGTACATCGGTGGGCTGCTGTACCACGGAGCAGCCGTGCTTGCTTTCACCAACCCGTCGACCAACTCCTACCGTCGGCTCGTGCCGGGCTTTGAAGCACCAGTGAACGCTTTTTTCAGCCTCGGCAATCGCAGCGCGGCAATCCGAGTGCCCAAGTATGCGGATCAACCGGAAACGGCTCGCATCGAGTTTCGCCCTCCAGACGCCAGCTGCAACATTTACTTAGCCTTGGCTGCCCAGCTGATGGCCGGACTGGACGGCATCCAGCAGCGTTTGGACCCAGGCGAACTGGGCCTTGGCCCGATGGACCAGGATGTCTTCTCCTGGACTGAGCAGCAGCGTAAAACCATCAAGGCCTTGCCTAGCTCTCTGCAGGAGGCGTTGGACGCTCTTGATCGGGACCACGAGTTCTTGCTGGCAGGCGGAGTGTTCGACAAGGGCCAGATAGCCGAATGGATAAGGGTCCGCTCTGAAGATTACCATTCCATCCGCAGTCGCCCGCATCCGTACGAGATAGAGCTGTACTTTGATGTCTAGGCAATGGACCAAACAGGAGAGAACGTATGCCAAGCGACCACGAAGACATCGTTGTCTACGGCACTACTTGGTGCGCTGACTGCAAACGCGCCAAACGGTTCCTGGGAGAGCAACGGGTTCACTACCACTGGGTTGATGTCGACAAAGACCCCGACGCGTTAGCCTATGTCGAGGAGATTAACAACGGCAAGCGCATAGTCCCGACCATCGTGTGCCGCGATGGCTCCATCCTGGTGGAGCCCTCCAACGCGGAGCTCGCTGAGAAGCTTGGCCTGAACATACAAGCCCAGCGCGCCTTCTATGACGTGATCATTGTCGGTGGGGGACCTGCTGGCCTGACGGCAGCACTGTATCTGGCTCGCGAGAAGACCCATGTGCTGGTCATCGAAAAGAGCGTTCAAGGGGGCCAAGCAGCCATCACCCAGCTTCTGGAGAACGTCCCTGGCTTCGATGAGGGTATTAGTGGAGAGGAGTTTGGAGAGCGGCTGGCCAAACAGGCTGTGCGTTTTGGCGCGGAGCTCCTGCAAGCGCAGGAGGTTACGAACGTGCGGATTGACGGCCAATACCGGGAAGTGGTGACTGCCGATGGAAGCACGTACGGGGCGATGGCGGTGCTCATTGCGAGCGGGTCCCACTACCGCCGTCTGGGCGTGCCCGGCGAGGACGAATTGATCGGCGTCAACATCCACTACTGCGCTACCTGCGATGGGGCGTTCTACAGGGAAAAGGATGTGCTGGTCGTCGGCGGTGGCAACAGTGGCTTTCAGGAAGGGCTTTTCCTGACCACCTTTGCCGAGCATGTGACCATTGTTGAGTTCGCCCCCGAAGTCAAGGCTAGCCAGACCTTGCAGGACAAGGTGGCTGCGCGTGACGACATGACCGTCGTGACCAACCACGCGGTACAAGAGTTCGCCATCTCCGATGGCAAGCTCAGTGCTGTGAAAGTCCAGGACCGCGCAACAGGTAAGCTCAAGGAATGGCGCCCAGACGGCGTGTTCGTCTTCATCGGGCTGAGCCCAAACACCGGTTTCCTGCCACGCGAGTTCGACCGCGACCGTTTTGGCTTCTTGCGCACCGACACCATGCTGCAGACATCGGTGAAGGGGTGCTTTGCCGCAGGTGACGTGCGCGCTGGCAGCACCAAACAGGTCGCTTCAGCAGCCGGTGAAGGCGCAACCGCTGCGCTGATGATACGTGAGTACCTGAAAGAGGCATAGACAGAGGCCCTGATCATAGCCAGTCCCCTGGCTGCGTGAGATGTCACTCTCCTGCCCTTTGCTGGGACCTATCACATCCAGCACGGCAGGTTCTGCTCGTCAGGGGCAGTCTCATTCCGCGAACTGCCCAACCATGAAGGAGCGACACGTTCCAGGCAAACAGGTTGTTAACGAGGCCCACAGTATGGCACTATCTGGCAAGCTCATTCTCTGTAAGCCCGCCAGGTTGGGGCCGTCCTCCATATCTCAGTGACAGTACCGACCAGCCGCTGCCCAATAAGACCGGCCAGTCCAAAAGCAACTGGGAACCAGGGTGGGAACCCAAGCATGCTGGGATTGCCGTAGCGCCAGACGCCAAAATGGACGAAGACGGCTTCGGCTACTGAGCCTATCAGGGCAAGACCTAGGAAGGCAGCAACATCACGTCGCTCGTGCCACAGGCCCAGTACCAGCAAGGTCTCGACCGAGAGCGTCGCCAGCAGAAGCAGGTTGTCCTGATACAGCTGGATGATGGTGGCGGCCTCGAAGGAGAAGGTGGCCAGCTCGCGGACTAGTTCAAAGCACAGTTGCTTCGACGATTTCATCTTTCAGAGCTCTGCTGGGTTGGCTGCGCTCGCGTGAGCGATGACGCAGGCATGCTACCACGAACCGTGCGGAGAAGCAACAATCGGCAAGAAAGAAAGCACACATGGATGAGAAGCTACGGGCATGGCTGGCCCTCTCGCGCCCACCATTCCATTTGGTTGGACTTCTCCCGTTCACGCTGGGTGCGGTGCTGGCGCGTCAGCTGGGAAGGACTTTTCGCTGGGATATCTTCGCTTGGGGACTGCTGGGCGTGGTGCTCATCATGCTGGCGACATACTACGCCGGCGAGTATTGGGACTATGCCGAGGATCTGCTCTCGGGCGCGCAAGGTGCCAGCCGGTTTGCAGGAGGTTCCCAGATGCTGCAGCGGGGCCTGCTGCCACGCAAGGCGCCTCTGTGGGCCTCGGTCCTCAGCGTGCTTCTGGCTCTGGCGGTCGGCTTTCTCCTCCAGCTGGGCTACGGTACGGGGCGATGGACCGTACCCTTGGGTCTTGCTGGCATACTTGGTGGATTCTTCTACTCCACACATCCACTGCGGTGGGTGAGCAGGGGCTGGGGGGAGCTGTGGATCGCTTTCTGCTACGGTTGGCTGCCCGTAGCATCGAGCTTCTACATCCAGACACAGGCGATCATCCCGCTCATCCACTGGGTTGCGATCCCCATCGGCCTTACCATCTTCAACGTGATACTGCTGAATGAGTTCCCGGACTATTCAGCTGACGTGGAGGCGGGAAAGCGCAACCTTGCAGTGCGTCTGGGACGTGAGCGCGCTTCCGCACTGTACAGTATTGTCTGCATTGGGAGCTGGCTGGGAATGGGGCTCGCTGTCAGGCGCGGGGTGCCGGCGGAAGCCGTGTGGCTCTATCTGCCCAGCCTGGCGGTGTCAGTGGTGCTGGTCGCGCAGGTGATACGGGGCCGGTGGCGAGATCGTGCCACACTGGACAAGCTGTGCGGCCTGAACATCGCCGTCAACCTGGGCACCACTGCAGCCTTGATTCTTGCATTCCTGGTCTGAACACATGGATGTCTGGCTGCCTGAATGGGGAACGAGGCCCAGGCGCAGGGTGCGTCCGTACTGGTGGCCACCTGGCCTTGTCATGCGGCAGGCGGTGAGCGCGCTCTATGCGGGCGCATTGGCTCGCTGGCGTGAGCTTCCGCACTGGATTCTTGATTACGGCTTTCGGTGTCTGCCGGGCGCCGCCGGTTCACGAGGCATGGGCTGCATTGGATTCCCGGCACACCCTGTCTGGGAGATGACCACCGCCTGCAACCTGCACTGCATCCACTGCCATGCCTGGGGCGGCAGGCGCGCAGTCGATGAACTGACCACGGCAGAGGCCAAGCGCCTTTTGGATCAGCTGGCCGAGATACCCGAATTTCGCATGATGGCCTTTACCTGTGGTGAGCCTCTGGTGCGTGCCGACTTGTTCGAGTTGCTGGCCTACTCGCAGGCATTGGGTTTCACCAACACGTTGGCCACCAACGCAACACTGGTCGACGATACCGTGGCCCGCCGACTCTTCGCCCACGGCGTGGTGATCGCTGCGGTGAGCCTAGACGGCTTCGACGCCGCGACGCATGACTCAATCCGTTGCTCACCGGGATCCTTCGACACAGCTGTGCGAGGCATGCGCGCTCTGCGACGAGCCGGCATTCTCCTGCACATCAACATCACAGCCATGCAGTACAATATGGAACAGATAGAACCGCTGATGTCGCTCGTTGAGGAACTGGGGACGGGCATCCTGCTGATGTACCAGCTGGTCCCCGTGGGCCGAGGACAGGAGGTTGTAGAGGCAGCTCTCGATTTGAACGCAAATGAGCGCTTGATACGCTTCATGGCGAAGGCGCAAGGCGCGATGCACGCCATCATGGAACCGGTGGCTGCGCCGCAGTACTGGCCCTTTCTACTGCAAGAGAACGGCATTCGCGGCGGTCTGCTCCTAAACTTGGCTGAAGCGGTGTTCCACGGGTGCTCTGCAGGAAGGGGCTTTGTCTACGTGAGACCCAACGGAGACGTGCAACCGTGCCCCTTCATTGCGGTGAACTGCGGCAACGTGCGAGAGCTGCCATTTGCCGCCATCTGGACCGGCTCTCCCGTGCTGCAAGACCTGCGAGCAGGCGAGAGAAAGCTGAAGGGACGGTGTGGCGACTGCTTGTACAGACGCCTATGCGGCGGATGTCGCGGGCGTGCCTGGGCAACCAGTGGCGACTACCTGACTGAGGATCCCTCTTGTTTCATCCACTCTGACGAGGGAAGCGAGGCAGCCAGTTGAGCCCCGCACTGCAGCTTGTCCCGCTTCTCGAACCCATCCGGGAAGACCTGGAGAGAGTGGATGGTCAGCTGTATAAGACCGTAGCCGAGGCAGGCGAGCCGCTGAGCTCCAGGCTTCTGGCGCTGCTGAGCCCTGGTAAGCGACTGCGCCCAGCGCTGGTCATCCTCACTGGGCAGGTCTTTGGTGCCGGCGGTTCACCTTTTCAGTGCCTCGCAGCGGCAGTGGAGATGCTGCACTGTGCCACGCTGATCCACGACGACTTGGTGGACGATTCAGCTGTGCGGCGAGGACAGCACACACTCCACACACTCTGGCCGGCCGGAGCCACGGTGCTGGCGGGCGACTTTCTTCTGGCGCGCTCAGTGGCGCTGGTAGCTGAGCTGGGGCGCCCGCGCATCGTACGCGTCCTCGCCCAAAGCCTGTGCACCATCAGCACAGGTGAGATCAGGCGCCTGCTCTTAACCGACGACACGGGCAATCCGCGGCAGCAATACCATAGCAGCATTGAGGCCAAGACTGCTTCGCTCTTCGGCGCAATTGCAGAGATGGCCGGCATCCTCGCGGGGGCCGAGGAGATACACATCACTGCTCTGCATCGTTTCGGCCTTGAGTTGGGAATAGCCTTTCAGATAGTGGACGACATTCTGGACTTGACCGGAGATGAGTCACGGTTGGGCAAACCCGTGGGCGGCGACCTGCGCCAAGGCCTCGTCACACTACCTGTAATCTATTACCTGGAGCAGGTCTCAGGGGACACCGTGGCCCAAGCTGTGCTCTCTGGCCAGCGCGATGAAGAACATGTGCGAGCAGCAATCGAAGCTATCCGCTCGTCTGCAGCAATCGAAGGGGCTTTCTCAGACGCGCGGGCTCACATTCGGCGCAGTCAGGAAGCACTCGGCCTAGTTCCCGCCAACGCACCACGGGAGACGTTGTCAGCTCTGTCTGACTATGTCGTGGATCGGTGGCACTGACAGACAATGGCTTCTACGCGACGCGCGCTAACGAGACCCACAATTGCGGTTACGATTGGCGACCCCGCTGGCATCGGACCGGAGGTCACAGTGAAGGCCCTGGCGGAAGAGGAGCTCTACCTCCTGTGTCAGCCGGTGGTCATCGGCGACGCAGGCGTAGTGCGCAGGGCGGCAGAGATCGCCGGCGCGGCACTCGTCTTCCAGCCCATAGGCGAAATAGCCTCCGCGCGATTCGAGCACGGTACAGTGGACTTGCTGGACCTGGAAAACGTTCAGTGGGAGCAACTGGAGTTGAAGAGGGCCTCGGCCGCGGGCGGCCGAGCGTCCATCGAATACGTCTCGATGGCGGTGCAACTCGCGTTGTCGGGTGAGATTGATGCAATTGCCACTGGCCCCATCAACAAGCAGGCCATCCACTTGGCGGGCTATGAGTACATTGGCCACACTGAGCTCCTTGCGGATCTCACCAACGCGCGACGTTGCACGACGATGCTCGCTACCCGCGACCTGCGGGTGACTCACGTGACGCGACACGTCCCGCTGCGCGATGTCGCCAACCATATTACCAAACAGCGGGTCCTGGACACCATCTTGGTCACGGCTGAAGGTTTGCAGCAGTTAGGGCTGGAGCATCCACGCCTGGGCGTGGCAGCGCTGAACCCGCATGGCGGTGACGAAGGCCTACTAGGCCAGGAGGAGATTGAGCAGATTGCGCCTGCCGTGACGGCGGCCCATGAGATGGGAATCGATGCTCGGGGACCCTTCCCCGCCGATTCTATCTTCTTTCGGGCCACCGCTGGCGAGTTCGATGCAGTCGTGGCCATGTATCATGACCAGGGACATGTCCCCATCAAAGTGCTCGACTTTGAGCGAAGCTACACCGTTACGCTTGGTCTGCCCATCGTGCGCACTTCAGTGGATCATGGAACCGCATTTGACATCGCATGGCAGGGAACATCCAGTCCCACGAGCATGATTGAGGCTCTCAAGGCCGCGGCTGATTTGGCGCGCCGGAGACACGATTGATTTGGGAAGTGGCACCAGCTTACGGGCACGACTTGACACAAGGGACCATTCTTGTCACAATACGACGCCTGGACAGCCCGTCTGGTGAGAGCCTACAGATCAAGGGAATCTGAGACTCCATTCACCGTGAATCATGTGGGAGGCCTCGAGACAATCCATAAAGGATGACATTCATGCTAGACACCATTGCTCGATTCGTTAGAACCAACTGGACCGTCCTGATCCTGATGACCGGCCTGCTGGCAGCGTGGTTTCTGCTGCGCATGCGAAGCACCGATCTGGCTTCCATTGAACAGTTCGATCAACTGACAAAGATGGGCCAGCCGGCCCTTGTAGTTCTATTCAGCAACACTTGACCGCCCTGCCTGGTGGCCAAGCCTGTCGTCGACAGGCTGGAGAGGGCACTGGAAGGCCGCAGCGCAGTCATCCGGCTAGACGTGATGAGCAGTCTCGGCTTGACGGTCGCCCGGATGTATGGTGTTCGAGCCACACCTACGCTGCTCGTCTTTGACGGGGCAGGAAACATCATCCACCGTCAGGTGGGTATCCCCAACGCCGACGCCGTGCTTGTAGCGGTGGGCGAATTGGCGGGAAGCTGACCGTGCGGGGAGCGCACAAGGAAGGGCACAGCGCTTGGGATTGTCGAGCTTTCTCCTTGAGGCAGTGATCGTCTCCCTGTCGGGTGTGATGGCCCCCGGACCGCTAACCGCTGTCACAATAGCGAAAGGGAACGAATCTCCTGGTGCCGGTGCCATGATCGCCATAGGACATGGTATCGTGGAGCTCCCGCTCATGCTGTTCATTTTCCGCGGCATGGGTCATCTCTTGAACTCCGCCGATCTGAAGGCTGTGATCTCTGTCGCTGGAAGCCTGTTCCTGGTGATGATGAGCATTGACATGTTTCGCAGCGTCAGGGGCGTGAGAGGTTTGTCCACCAACTATCCGAGCTCTCCCCTGATCGCAGGAGTTCTTCTCAGCGTGGGCAATGTGTACTTCTTCTTATGGTGGGCCACGGTTGGAGCGACCCTGATCTCGCGGTCGGTGCAGTTCGGTGTGACAGGGTTTCTCGTGTTCGCCCTTGCTCACTGGTCGTGCGACCTTTTGTGGGACTCGTTCCTTTCGCTTCTGACCTTCCGAGGCGATCGGTTCTTCGGAAGAAGGTTCCAGAGGATTGCCTTCGCCATCTGCGGCGCCTGTCTGCTCTTCTACAGCTGCAAGTCCTTCGTCGTTGCACTCCGATTGGTCTTGGCATAGAGACACGATGCACGCCCGCCCTCCACTTGTGGCCAGCTCATTTCAGCGCACCGACAAACAAGTGGTGCTCCGGTGACCTCCACCCGCTACTCTTTTCTGGTCGAGCCCGACCGAATCCGCGGTTATGTCCAGACGCTGCGCTCACAGCCGACCTTGGCTATTGACCTGGAGGCGGACAGTCTGTACTCGTATCCCGAGAAGGTCTGCCTGGTTCAGATCTCGACGCGATCGGCCAATACCATCCTGGACGCGCTCACCGGGGGTGATGCCAGCCGTGCCTTGGGAACAGTGCTCGGCGACGCAGCCATCTGCAAGGTGTTTCACGGTGGAGACTATGACATCCGGCTGCTCAAGAAACACTACGGCTTTGAGGTTAGAAGCATTGTAGACACCATGATCGGGGCGCAACTCGCAGGGCGCGCCAAGGTAGGGCTGGCAGATCTACTGCAGGAGGAGTTCGGCATTCACCTGCAAAAGCGATATCAGCGCGCCAACTGGTCGCATCGCCCGCTCTCAGCGGAGCAGTTGCAGTATGCTGCGCTTGACACGGCCTGGCTGCTGCAATTGTGGCGTCGCATACGCCAGCAACTGGTCAGCCTGGGACGCCTGGAGTGGGCGGAAGAGGAGTTCCGCCTCTTGGAGGCAGTGGTTCCTTCTCCTGAGCGTGCACCTTCGTGCTTCGATATCAAGGGATACCAGCAGCTGTCAGCAAGAGAGCTGGCAATCCTGCAAGCCCTGGTTGAGCTTCGCGAGGAGACTGCCCGCGCTTGGAACCGCCCGCCGTTCAAAGTTCTGTCCAGTGGGGTCCTGCTGAGATGGGCACAGTCTCCGCCCTCCAACCGCCGCCAAGTGGTTCAGACGCCAGGGGCTGGCAGGGACCTTCTCAGGCGTCTGGCACCCCAGATCGTTGCTGCGATCCGCAGAGCGAAATCATTGCCTGAGGAGGAATGGCCTCGGCGCGAGCCTTCCCCCTACCGTCCTTTCACTCAGGAGCAGAAACGGCGCCTGAGGCGCCTGAAGACGGCGCGCAGCGAAGCCTCAAAGCGTCTGGATCTGGACGCTGGCCTACTCGTCAACTCCAAGACCTTGGAGAGGCTGGCCCGCGCCGATCCGAAGGAGTCCAGAGCCCTGTTGGAGGAGTCGCTCAAACAGTGGCAGTTGCAGGTGTTGGGATCAGCCATCCGCCGTACCCTTTGACCGTTGAGCGGTCGGCAAAGCGCCGGCCTTGCAGCTCCCTGGGTATCGAAACATACACTGCACAGTTGAACAGGCTCTGTATGCTCTCAGCCACGATTGTCTGTGCTAGTCTCCGCTCAGCAACTGGGCCAACAACACGCAAAGGACAGACATACCATGCACAAGCAGCCAAGCTCTCGCACCTGTTTTCTCTGCGGCCGACAGAACCAGGTCGGCCTGAAGATGACCTGG
>JBFEPU010000051.1:0-12731 GCA_041549915.1 Anaerolineae bacterium
CGATCCGTGGCCACCGCCGAGGCCTTGATGCGCACCGGCTTCACATCGAATTCGCTTGCTCGCTCGCTTGGGCACAGAACAAGTGCAGCTGCACCGTCACACAACGGTGCGGCATCAAATATGCTGATCGGATCGGCCACCATGCCTGCCTTGGTGTACGCCTCGGCGGAGATTGGCCGGCGGAACATTGCATGCGAGTTGTTCGCACCGTTGGCGTGAGCATTGACTGCAAAGGGCGCAAAGTCCTCGCGCTGCACGCCGAACTCGTACATGTAGCGCCGCATCAGCAGCCCAGCCATCGCTGGCATCGACAGACCCTGCGACGCTTCGTACTCGGCGTCCAGTCCCGAGCTCCAGGCAGCGGTGGCCACCTCCGCGTCCGCATCGGTCGACTTTTCCAAGCCGCACACCAGCACCAAATCCCGCGCGCCGCTGGCGACAGCCAAGTAACCCATGCGCACCGCGGCAGCGCCAGAGGCATCGGCAGCCTCTGCCTTCATGGCCTCAATGTTGCCCAAACCTGCCCAGTCAGCGAGCAATGTGCCCAAGTGCTGCTGGGCAGCCAGCTCACCGGAGAGCATGTTTCCCACATATAGCGCATCTACGTGCTGGACGTTGGCGTCCTTCAGTGCCGCTGAGACGGCGTCCACACCAATGTCGCGCAGCGAGCGCTCCCAGTGCTCACCCACCTGAGTCTGTCCAATGCCTATGATGCTGACGTCACGCAAACGACGATGTCCTTCGAATGATATGTACGGGCCTGGCAATGCCGACTCTGGTCGGCTCCTACACATGCAAAACGGCTGGAGCCGTCACCACCAGCCCGGGTCAATCCACTTGTAGTTTCTTACGGTAGCGCGCGTACAAGGCATAGTCAATGGGTTTCCGGCGGGCGACGTATGCCTGTGTGCTGGGGGCCATGGCCCGACACCCTTTGATGCGCTCGGTGACAACAAACGAAAAGGCATCGCTTCCCGCCCCAGAGCCAAATGAGGCCAGCAGGATGCGATCGCCAGGTATTGCCCCATCCAGTACGGCCGTCAGGCCCAGCATAGACGAACCGGCGTAGGTGTTGCCCACCTGAGGTGCCAGCAGCCCGGTCTCGATCTGTTCCTCGCTGAAGCCCAACATCTTGGCCACTCGCTGCGGGAACTTGGTGTTGGGCTGATGGAAAACAGCTGCCGAATAGTCCCCCGGACCATGACCCAATTCGTCGAGCAGCCCCCGGACAGCATTCGTGACGTGTTTGAAATAGGCGGGCGTGCCCGTGAATCGACCTGCGTGCTCCGGGTAGTGCCGGTACGCACGGCGGAAGAAATCCGGCGTGTCGGTTACATAGGAATACGAGCCCTCAAGATAGGCCAGGCTCTCTTCCCGTGGGCCTACGATGTAGGCGGCTCCCCCTGCCGATGCCGTGTACTCCAGCGCGTCCCCTGGACGAGCCTGGGCGGTATCCATGCCGATGGCCATCGCATAGTCAGCCATGCCCGAACCCACAAAAGCAATAGCCGCCTGCATCGCTTCCGTGCCTGCCTTGCAGGCAAACTCCCAATCGGCTGCGCTAACCTGAGGCGTAGCTCCAATCGCTTCAGCCACGATGGTGGAGGTAGGCTTCACTGCATAGGGGTGAGATTCGCTCCCCACCCACACCGCTCGGAGGGCCTGTGGTGCGATCTGCCCACGAGCAAGGGCGTTGCGGGCGGCCTCGATGGCCATCGTAGCCGTGTCTTCGTCCAGGGCGGGTACAGATTTCTCCAGTACCGGCAGGCCACCATGACCTTCCAACCACACCCGTGACACTTCCGACGCGGGAAGGCGATAACGCGGCACGTACGCCCCGTAGCCTATGATGCCCACATCCCTTGCTGGCTTCATCACTCTGCTTCTGCTGCTCCGTGCATCAACTGCTGAACTCCTCTGGCCGGATCTGTGTATGAAAGTCGCTACCTGAGTGCAGCAATCTACTCAGTACCCTGCAGTTCCTTCAAGACGGCTTCTGCCTTATCCAGGCGAATCACACGGTCATCCAACATGGCCTGCACCACGCGATCGATCATCTCGCCCGCTGCACCTGCAGCAATTGCGATCTGGCGGGCATGCAGCTTCATGTGACCGCGCTGGATGCCCTCACTGGCCAGGGCGCGCAGCGCAGCCAGGTTCTGGGCCAACCCGACGGCGGCGATAACCTCGGCCAGCTCACGCGCCGTCTTGACACCCAGAAGCTTGAGTGCCGCCCTAGCGACAGGGTGAACCCGCGTTGCTCCGCCGATAATGCCCACAGCCATGGGGAGCTCCAAGGTTCCAACCAGGTTGCCGGCCCTGTCCTGATTCCACGTGCTCAGCGAGGTATAGCGTCCACTCCGCGCCGCATAGGCGTGTGCGCCGGCTTCGACAGCACGCCAGTCATTGCCTGTGGCGATCACCACGGCGTCCACACCGTTCATGATGCCTTTGTTGTGCGTAGCAGCACGATAAGGGTCTGCCGCAGCAAGAGCCCAGGCTTCGACAATGCCCTCCGCCACTTGCTGGCCAGTGAATTCTCCATGGGCCAACGAAGAAAGCGGGACGATGCCCTTGGCCCGGGCCAGACGCCTATCGGCGAGGTTGGAAAGGATGCGCAGCAAGGTGCGGCCGCCGCTGATCTCGGCCACCAGCGGGGCGACCGCTTCCAGCGCTGTGTTCACCGTATTGGCACCCATGGCATCGCGGGCGTCGTAGATCACATGGACAACCAGCATCGGGCCGGCCGGGCTGTGCTCCACAACGCGCACCTCCAGGTCACGCGCGCCGCCGCCAAGCTCCACAATCACCGGATCCTGTTCGTTGGCGAGCGCAAGGACACGTTCCTTGGCCGCCAGCAACTCAAAGCGAGCAGCCGACGGGTCAGCCACGTCCAGCACCTGGATCTGGCCGATCATGAGCGGTGCGTCGCTGAAGGTTTGGAAGCCCCCACCATCGCGCACCAGGCGCGCTGCGAAGCTGGCTCCAGCAACCACTGATGGCTCTTCGATGGCATTTGGTACGAGATAATCCCGGCCGTTGATCAGAAAATTGGTGGCGATTCCCAAGGGCAAACCAAAAACGCCGACCACATTCTCAATCATGTGATCTGCTTGCGCTCGGCTGAGACCAGCCACACCGGAGAGGGCACTTGCGTCCTCTTCGGTCAGATCTGAGAACTCCCGCAGTGTGTTTATGCGCTCCTGGAGTCCGGTTTTGTAGAACCCGGCAAGCCGTGAAGACCTTTGCATTGCCATCCCGTGCGATTATGTTGATGTGCCTCTACAGAACAAACAAGCCCACAACCGAAGGCGGTGTCGGCTTGTTCTGACAGCAGTATAGGACACAAAGACTGCCAAAACCTATCAGATTGGTGCCGAGCGAGGCTTTGCTGACGGTAGACTCACTAGTCTCGGTCTACGCCGTCGCTGTGTCTCCGACGTCCTGTGCAAGGATTCCGCTACTCAGACTGACTTCTCACCTCTGGTTTGGGGACCGAACCCAGCAGCTAGCCCAAACGAAGGGCGTGTCCCAGACTCGAGGTGGACCCGACCCCTTTTTGCCCCGCGGATAGAGGCGGATATAATCGGCCGTAGCAACGAAGTTGCGCGCTGAGCGTGGGGAGAAGCGGGCGATGACCGACCGTACCGGGCCTTCCAGATGGACGCGCCGGCAGTTCTTGGCAAAAGGATGCAGAGCCGCCGCGGCGGCAACGCTTGGTCTGCCTCTGGCGGCGGGATGCACATCTGTGCCGCAAACACCTGAGCCAAGGCGCATCGCTCGGACGCGTGCGCCCTCGCAGCTGCGCGAAGCTATGCACTACCGACCACTGGATGACCGGCGGGTGCAATGCCAGATCTGCTTCAGGCAGTGCATCGTCTCGGACGGCCGGCTCGGTTTCTGCCATAACAAGAAGAACATGGATGGGCGGTATTATTCCCTGATCCACAGCCGGCCATGCGCGCTGCAGGTGGACCCGATCGAGAAAGAACCCATCTTTCACATGCTGCCTGGTACCCAGATCTTCTGTGTTGGCACGGCGTCCTGCAACAGTCGGTGCAAGTTCTGCCAGAATTGGGAAATGTCGCAGCGCACAATGTGGGAGACGGTGAATGAACACGCGACCCCCAGCGAGGTGGTACAGCGCGCGCAGGCCGCTGGTTGTCCAACGGTCTCCTTCACCTACAACGAGCCAACCGCCTTCTATGAGTACATGTACGACATTGCCTCGCTGGCAAAGCGCCAGGGACTGGGCGCAGTGTGCCACACCAACGGCACGATGCTCGCGGCCCCCTTGCAGCAGCTGCTGGAGCAGCTAGACGCGATCACCATCGACCTCAAATCGTTCACCGCCGATTTCTACCGCGCCGTCTGCTCCCTCGAACTTGCCCCTGTGCTCTCGACCCTCCAGCACGTTGTCAAGTCCGGGGTGCACCTCGAGATCGTGAATCTGGTCATCCCCACATTGAACGATGCCCCCGAGCCCATAGGCAGCATGTGCAAGTGGATTATGGATACGCTAGGACCAGACATACCGCTGCACTTTATCCGCTTCTTCCCATCCTACAGGATGCAGCACCTGCCGCCTACACCGATTGAGACCCTCGAAGCCGCCGTTGCCATCGCCGACGCAGCAGGTCTGCACTATGTGTACCTTGGAAATGCGCCCGGCCACCCCCGCAATAGCAGCTTCTGTCCCACATGTGAAGCACGGATCATCGACCGGCGGCATTTCACAGTTGTGACCAACGATGTGGTGGACGGCAAGTGCCGTTTCTGTGGTCACCCGATAGCGGGTGTGTGGGGCATTTGAGGCACCGGAGCTGTCAGCAACAAGATGAGGCTGCATACCTTGAGCACAACGACGAAGAGACAGGTGCCCATGGTACCAAGCACCGGCAGCAACAGGATGCCGACAGCGAGAGCCCCAAGGAAGGCACCTGCCAGGTCTGCCGCGTAGAGGACACCGGCCGTGTGACCTGGCTCTCCCCGTGCCGACAGGTGCAGCTGGCTGGACAGGGGAAACTGCAGCCCCACAAGCCATCCCCCCGCCGCATTCAACAGCAGCAGGGCTGGCGTCACCAGCAGCACAGTCTTCAGAGATGAAAGCACCATCCACAGCAGGGGAAGGATGAGCCAGTAGATGATGAGCGCTGCCTCGGACAAGACAAGAGCCGGCCGTCTGCCCCTGGCCAGAAGTTGGCTGCGGAGGGCACTGTAGGACGTCATCCACCCACCCACAGCCAGTCCCGCCATGAAGGCAGCAATGATCAAGCCTACATGTCGGTATACGTATCCATACAGCGCCTGGAAGACAAACACAACCATCAGATCGCAGACCATGCCCGCGAAACCGGTGCTGGCAACGACGAACGGCACCGAGCTTCCTATCCACCTGCGAGACCCCCTCCGTATCCACCAAACAAGGAAGCTGAGAACGAGAGGGAGCAGGCACCATTGCCACAGTCTGATTCGGCTGGCCGCGGTCAGGAGGCGGTGGGTCGCCGGCGCGAACATGTCGCTCCAGTAGGCCAAGCCGTACAGCACGCCGGCGGGATGGAGGTCATGGTTGGCTAGTATGGGCTGTTCGGTCTGCAGCGCGCCGTGAAACCAATCCAGGCGCTGTGGATCGAACCGCACCTGAAGGTGTCCCTCGGTGATCATGCGCGCCGGCAGGGCCCGCTGCTCCCATGTAGCGAGGAGTTGCTGCTGCGTGTTCGATGCCAGTGGCAACGACGGAGAGGCCAGCCACAGGTTGGTGTCACCCGGAATGGGGTGTACGTTCGGAAAGACGGTTTGCAGGCCATTGCGCAACATGAGGTTGAGATTGCGCATGCTGGGCGCGATGTAGCTGAGTGAACCGGGCAAGGGGAGGACCACGAGCCCTCGACGGTTGAGTACCTGATCGACCAGCCGAAAGAACTCTTCCGTGTAGAAGCGGTTGTATTCCAGCGTTGAGGGATAGGGAAGGTTGACCAGGACAACGTCATACTGCGCCGCTGTTCCCTCTTGCTCACGCGCCGTCTGGTTAACGAACAGTCGCCCGTCCACGCTGCGGACCCGCACGCGGCCGTCCTGCAGTTCCTGCGTCGTCAACTGGGTGGGGAAGGCGCGGACCGCTTCAATCACCAAAGGGTCCAACTCGGCATAGTCTACGATGTCAATGGGGTACTTGAGCAGTTCGCTCAGCACACCTCCCAGGCCTCCACCAATCACCAGCACGCGGCGCGGATCGGGATGAAAGAGCAATGGCAGGTGGACCGTCTCCTCCACGGTGACGATGTCGGGGGATGGGGTGGTCAAGATCGGAGCGCCGTTGGCCAGGAAAGTGTACTGCCCGAGGAGTTGCGTGACCGCAACGTTGCCATAGGGTGAGTCACGTTCATACAGCACATGGTAGGCGCCGCCCCAGCGCCGTTGCACCAGCGAGCGGTGCAGCGCCTGAGCCAGCGGGGAGACAAGGAGAAACAGGCACAAACCACAGGCCACGGCGGCGATCACTGCCCAGCGCAGGCGACCGCTGAATCGCATTGCCGGCCACAGAATGAGCAGCGCAGTTCCCAGGCCCAGAAGAGCCAACTGCAGGCCAATCTGCACCGGATTGAAATATGGGATCCATGCGAAGGTCAGCATCGTCCCTCCGCACATGGCGCCCAGGGCCTCGTGGACGTAGAGCCGGCCGACGATTGCCCGATCGCCAGCTGCGGATTGGCCATACGTGGCAGCGCCGACACTGAACATGGCGCCGTGGACGGCACTGACCGGAGACAGGAGCAGCAGAGACGTCCACAGCATGGCCACAAACCCCACTGCCTCCCCCGGTGCCACGCCTGCCAGCTGGCGTACTAAGTAGCAGGCTGCCACGACCAGCGGCAGGGTGACAGCGAATGCCACTTGCAGGAGGGTGAAGGACCGGAAGGGATCTGGAACCCGGTCTGCGAAACGGCCGCCAAGGTTGCTGCCTAGGGCTTCAGCCAGCATCCAGCTGCCGAGGATGAGTCCGATGGACAGCTCGTTACCAGAGAAACTCACCAACAGCAGACGGATGAAGAGCCCCTGTGCGGCCGCGATCAACACACCCATCGAGACAAAAGCCCACCCTGGGGCTCGCCTACCCATCTCTCCCTCTGCTCCTGGCACTGGTCAATCCTATTATAGGCCACGATGTTGGCATACCGATAATGCTCTAGGCAGCTCACCTTGCTGTGGCAGGCCAGTGCCTATCCTCTCTAACCCAAACGGCTGTACGCCCGGAGCAAGTCGCCCAGTTTGACAGCTGCGGCTTTTGTGCTACAATAGGCCATCATCTCGAGGCTGTGCCGACACTGATCGTCCCATAGCTATCATAGATACAAGGAGGTGATGCCCGTGATAGATCATTGCCAACCTAGGGGCATCACCGCAGGTGGTGCGCGCTAGCTGGCACCAAGTGTCGGTGATGCCTCAAAGCACGGAGGGCCTCTGTCTGTAGGCAGAGGCCCTCTGTGCTGTCTCATTGAACTGCACAAGGGGGTGGACATGGGAAGCATCTTGATCAAAGACGCTGACGTTGTCACGCTCAATGAGAACGGCGATGTCTTGAGGCGTACAGACATTGCCATCCGCGACGGCCGAATCGAGTCCCTATCGGCCATCCCCTCGGACTTTGAGGCAGATGAGATTATCGAAGCCAGCGATCACGTTGTGATGCCTGGCTTTTTTAATGCCCACACCCACGCTGCCATGACCTTCGAACGAGGTTGGGCTGACGACCTGCCTTTTGACCGCTGGCTGAACGAGCGCATCTGGGTTGCTGAATCTGCTCTGACGCGCGAGGACGTGCGCTGGGGAGCCTACCTGGCTGCTGCCGAGATGATCCGCTCTGGCACCGTAGGCTTCGGCGACCACTATTTCTACATGGATGAGGTCGCTGAGGTCGTGGAAGAGGCTGGACTGCGCGCTACTCTGGCCTGGTGTGTGTTCGGCACCGGGGCGCACACAGAGATCGGCGGCGGACTCGAGGCGACGGTCGAATTCGTCCAACACTGGCAAGGGGCGGCAGGCGGTCGGATCAGGACTGTGTTGGGGCCACACTCCCCCTATGTATGCCCACCGGATTACCTAGAAAGGGTCGCGGACAGAGCAGCAGAGCTCGGCCTGGGAATACACATCCATCTATCAGAGTTCCGGGACCAGTTGGAATCCTCTCTTGGAAAGCACGGGGTCACCCCGGTCAAGTTCCTGGAACAGAGGGGGATTCTGGAACAGCCAACCATTGCCGCACACTGCATCTACATCACCCCCGAGGACATGGACATCTTGCAGGCCAAGAATGTCCATGTGGTTCAATGCCCCAACTGCCACATGAAGCTCGGCATGGGAGTTACGCCCGTCCCCGAGTTGCTCCACAGACGGGTGAACGTAGCCCTGGGGACCGACGGCCCGGCTTCAAACAATGATCTGGACATGCTTGAAGAGGCTCGCCTGGCCACGCTCATGCAGAAGAACCAGCACCTGGATCCAGCCATCTTGCCCGCCGAACAGGCGCTGCGTTTGGCGACACAGAATGGAGCAATGGCCCTCGGCTTTCCGCAGAGCGGGGTGGTTGCTCCGGGCCTTGCTGCCGACTTGATCATCTTTGACTTTCGAAAACCGCACTTGCGGCCCCGCCATAACGTCCTGTCCAATATCGTCTACTCGGCCAAGTCCCCAGACATCCAGCACGTGATTGTTGACGGCAAGATCCTGATGAGGCATGGGGAACTGACCACGTTGGACGAAGAACGAATCCTCTACGAGGCAGAGAGACGCGCCTTTCACATGGTCAAGCAAGATATGCGCATCGTACGCGCCTACGACCTCGAGCGGAAAGACTGAACCGTAGGTCAGGCAGGACACAGAGATGGACCAAAACAAGACAGACAGAGGCGTGAGTGCAAAGGGTTTGGGACAAGGCGCAGGGAGGGATCATGGCACGTATCGTTCCTGAACCATATCGCATCAAAGTGGTCGAGCCCATCCGGCCCACCACACCTATCGAACGGGAAGCGATCCTTGCCGAGGCAGGCTACAATGTCTTCTTCATCAAGAGCGAGGATGTGTACATCGATCTGCTGACCGACAGCGGCACTGCGGCGATGAGCGACGCCCAGTGGGCAGGGTTAATGGTCGGCGACGAGGCCTACGCCTGTTGTCGCAACTACTACAGCTTGAGGGACGCCATCGGGGACATTTTCGGATTCCGACACTTTTTGCCCACTCATCAGGGGCGAGCTGCCGAGAAGATCCTATTCTCTGCGGCGGTGAAGCCAGGAGACTATGTGCCGAGCAACACCCACTTTGATACCACGCGCGCCAACATCGAGGCGGTCGGCGGGCATGCGGTTGATCTCGTGATTGCGGAGGGGCTGGACCCAACAAGCCAGCACCCCTTTAAAGGAAACATGGATGTCCAGCGTTTAACGCGCTTGATCGAAGAGACAGGCGCGGAGAGCATCCCTTTGGCGATGCTGACTATCACCAACAACGCGGGCGGCGGTCAGCCCGTGTCGCTGGCCAATATCCGCGCCGCCAAAGAGGTGCTGACCCAACACGATATCCCTCTGTTCATTGATGCCTGCCGGTACGCAGAGAACGCCTACTTTGTCAAGGAGAGAGAAGAAGGCTACCAGGACTGGAGCACATTGGAGATTGCCCACGAGATGTTCTCCTGTGCCGACGGCTGTACCATGAGCGGCAAGAAGGACGGGTTGGTCAACATCGGCGGCTTTCTGGCCATGAACGACGAGCGTCTCTACCAGCAGGCCAGCCAGTTGCTCATCCTGTGGGAAGGGTTCGTTACCTACGGGGGGCTGGCGGGGCGGGATCTAGAAGCCATGGCT
Source organism: Anaerolineae bacterium (assembly GCA_041549915.1). Classification (GTDB taxonomy): domain Bacteria; phylum Chloroflexota; class Anaerolineae; order UBA2200; family UBA2200; genus JBFEPU01. The sequence continues at coordinate 9,861 of JBFEPU010000051.1, forward strand.
CAGGGGCTGCGCGAGGCGCTGGACGAAACGTATCTGCAACACCGAATCGGCCAGGTACGGTACCTAGCGGAACGACTGCTGGAGCACGGAATCCCCATCTTGGAGCCGCCCGGAGGTCACGCGGTCTATCTTGACGCGCGTCGTTTTCTACAGCACATCCCACAAGCGCAGTTGCCTGGGCAGGCCCTGGTCGCCCATCTATACCTGGAGGGCGGCATCCGCGGTGTGGAGATCGGGAGCGTGATGTGTGCGCAGAAGGATGAGCAGACGGGTAAATGGAAGTATCCAGAGCTGGAATTGGTGCGTCTGGCGATTCCGCGTCGGGTCTACACGCAAACGCACCTCGACTATGTCGCAGATGTCATCATCGGCCTCTACGACAAGCGACAGCAGGTCCGCGGCATGCGCTACACGTACACACCCCCGTTCCTGCGCCACTTTACAGCGCGATTCGAGTTCGTGTGACCAGCGCACCGGATTCGCAGGGAGAGAGCCACCCTGGAGAACGGGATCCCAAGGCCCGCGGCACCTATGCCCTGTTCCTGGAAATCGAGCAACAGGCTGTTGTCACGGTTGGCCGGCTGGGCACCTTTCGCTTTGCAGCAGGCTACTACGTGTATGTGGGGAGCGCGCTGGGAAGCGGCGGGCTGGCAGCCCGGCTGGCCCGTCACGGCCGTCAGGACAAGAAACTGCGCTGGCACATAGACTATGTGCTCATGCACGCACGCATTGTGGACATCGAGGTCAATGCCTCGGGGCAAGAACTGGAATGCGTCTGGGCGGGAAAGCTGCTCCACATGCCTGGGGCACGGGTGACCGCGCCGCGTCTGGGATCTTCTGATTGTGCCTGTGCTTCGCACCTGATCTACCTCGGGAGTGGCGAACCCGCCTGCTGGGGCAGTTCTGTTCTTGCGGGACTGCCCCAATAGCGCCCACTGCGCTGGCCACCATCTGCTGCAGCGCCCCCCAAAACCGAAGAACCCAGGGCCATGTGGGCCTGCTCCTGGGAGTTGCGGCCGAACCCAGTTCACGCCGTGCATATGAGCCTCCAGCCATTCACACGTGCATCCCCAATCCGGGGCCAGAGGAGGATGTCTCCCTCGATGAATCGGCACGTGACTACTTCAATTCTCCCCCCTCAGTGAAGCAACCTTAAAACGCGCTGCAATGGTATTGACAAGCACAGGGGAATGTGCTATACTAGTAACGCGCGTTAGTAACACGAGTTACTTAAGGGGGCAGTGTGGCCAAGAAAAGAGTGACCAGCCACGATGTGGCTCGGCTCGCCGGCGTTTCACGAACCACGGTCTCCTTCGTCCTCAACGACGTACCCCACGTGCAAATCTCCGAGGAGACCAGACAGCGCGTTCTTGAGGCTGCCGAGAACTTGGGATACCGTCCCCACGCAGCCGCGCGTTCCCTGGCCACCAGACAGACCCACACGCTTGCCCTCGTCCTCTATCAAACTGCCGACCGTATCATGGGAGACGCTTTCCTTGCCAATGTCGTACGAGGCCTCTCTGAGATCGCCCAACAGCGGGGCTTTCGACTGTTGTTGCACCCGTTTGAAGGAATCGGCAAGTCTGAGGCTTATGTCTCCCTCGTCTCGGAGAACCGTATTGATGGCCTGATTGTCTCGGGGCCTCGTTCCGATGATGAGCAACTGCCCGAACTGTGCGCGGAAGGCTTTCCACTGGTCCTCCTCGGTCAGCTCAACGGCGCAGACATCAACTGTGTGGACGTGGACAACACCGCGGCTGCATACCGCGCTGTAGCGCATTTGATCAAACTGGGACATACACGCATTGGGCTGATCACCAATGCGCCGTTGGAATACACGGCCAGTACGGACCGTTGGCGTGGCTACTGCCAAGCTTTGACGGAAGCCAGCCTATCTTATGATGAGAGCGTCGTGCGCTACGGAAGTTTTGTTGCACGCAGCGGCTACCAAGCCATGGGCGAGCTACTGGCTCTCGCAGAGCCACCTTCCGCAACTTTTGTTGCCAGTGACGAAGTGGCCGTAGGTGCTCTGGCAGCGCTCCACGAACAGAGCTTGGCCGTTCCCGAGCAGATGGCGATCGTCGGTTTCGACGACATCCCATTGGCGCGATATCTTGTCCCCTCCTTGACCACCGTACGCCTGCCTGCCTATGAGCTGGGTGTGCGGGCAGCCGATATGCTAATCCAGACCATCGAAGGCGAGAACATTGCAGAGAAGAAGATCCTACTGAACACGCAGTTGATCATCCGTGAATCCTGTGGGAGCAAGCCGCAGTAGGCCCGGCCTCCTCCTCTTTTGATGCGGGGCTCGCCTGCCCGGGTGCTGAGCAGGCGATCCCCCAGGGACACGTCCCGCACTCCCCATCGAGGAGAGCTCGTGTTGAGTTGTGAATGCGTCGGACAGTTGGTCGCTGAGAGATTCGGAGAAGGAGGTGAATGAAAGAGGAGAGCAACCAGCGTACTGAGAAGATTGTCACAGGGTAACCCCATGAATACAACAGGAGGAGAATAGAAATGAAGAGTCGAAACATCGTGGCTCTGGCAATGATTGTTGCGCTGTTGTTGGCAGCTTGCGCACCTGCAGCTACGCCGACACCAACGCCCCGACCAAGGCCGACGGAGCCACCCCCAACCACGGTCCCCACTGGCCCCGAGATCGACTGCATGGGTGCCGAGGGTGAGCAAGTGTCCGTGCTCTACCAGTGGTCTGGCGCAGAGGAGGAGAAGATCAACGCTGTCCTCAAGCCGCTGGTGGACGCCTGTGGCATCAGCGTCGTCGCCCAGACCACCCGCGACGAAGCCGTGCTGGACACCAAGGCCAAGAGCGAGCCGCCTGACGTGCTCTTCTGGCCCAGCACTGCCCCGCTGACC
>JBFEPU010000052.1:0-12703 GCA_041549915.1 Anaerolineae bacterium
ACAACCCTGGGAGTCCAGTAGAGAACTCGCTTTAGCCTTGTATTCATTGGTTCCTCCTTGATTGTTGCAGCGCAACTACTGATTATGTGGAGTTTTTCCGGATAACAGGCCGTAGGCTGACCTTGTCCGCAATCCCTTCGGAAGCAGCCCCGCCTCAAAGCTCTTTCCCTTCCACCTCTGCCATACGTGTGTATCAGCCAAACGAAAGCCCGTCCACCCAATAGCAGCGGACGGGCTGCTGCGAAGCGTCTCTCGGATCAGTCTCGAGAGGTGATGTGAGCTGTGATGGCCACTGCCCAGTCTCTTGTCGTGCGCGGTAAGAGGCATCCCCGTCGAGGGGGCTGCCCAGTCACTTGCTGCGGCAGCAAGAGGCACCGTGGTCGTAGCTCTCGCTGAATCTATTGGCGCCTTCTCCGCAACCCAATCATTTAGGTGCGGTTGGCCTGTGCAAGGCGGCTCTACCGTTTCAATCCTCTGTCTATCGGGACCTTCTCGGCCAGGATGAACAGCTGGTTGTGTTCCTGGATTCTCCGCAAGAGGAAGCTTCAATCCCCTATCTATCGTAGGGAGCGGGTCTTCCCCGTCGGGGTCCGCTGTAGACTCACGACGGTACTCCCCTCACCCGGCTTCTTGAGCCAGCGGTTGCAAGTAGCGCAGCCAGTAGACGCTTCCAAGAGCGCCCAGCCCAGCCGCCACCACGGTGAAGATCCCGCTGCAAACCATACAGGCGCGGGCACGGTCCGCCGCAGGCGCCCCGACAACCTCCGCATGGGGCCCGATCCCGTACGCGACGAATTCTGCCTCATGGAGGCCCAGGCCCAGCGCAGCGAGCCCTTGGATTGTGCCGGGCGAAAACCGAACGCTCATCACACCAAGAGCCAGCATGATCAAGTTCGTCACAAGATATCCGATTCGGACCACTACCTGCGTTACTGCTCCGGCCAGGGCTCCTGCTCCAGCCGCTTCTCTGGTGGTCGGCTCACCCGCGGTGCCGAAGCGAGCGGCGAGTATGCCAGAAGCGAACCACGATGCCGGAATCGAAAGGTACCAAAGGCACCCGATCAACGGACCCAACGGATGATACTCAGGATGCAAAACGCCAATCACAATCATAAGCAGTTGAACCACGATCGCAACGATGCCCACGATGATCCCAGCTCTCAAACCCGCACGAACCATTCGAATCTCCTTTCTCCTTGCCTCAGCCCAACAGCACTATCAGCACTGCGACTGCAGTGATCTTTGTGATTTCGTCACCTCCCTTCGATAGAGCGTGTCCCTTCGCCAGCACCAGCTGCCGACCCTACGGCGAATGACCTTTGGGCAACTGGGCAACAGAGACGAACGCCAAGCTGTCATTCCCCAGCCAACTGGCTGTCGAGAGCATCCAACATCTCCTCAGCGATCAACTGATTCCCCACCGGTGTCACGTGAGCCCAGTCGATCCACACTTGTGCACGCTGTTCTTCCCAGGGCTGAGCGATGTAGTAGAGGTTTTCATACTGAGGAGCTGCCAATTCAATCTTCCGATAGACCGCAGCGACAAGATTGACCAGGGCCGGGTCCATCGAGGCTCTCATTTCCTGCTCTTCTACTGTCAGTTGCTTCTCGCCAACCGAAATCACAGGCTGCCAGAAGAAGAGGTATTCGAAACCATACTCCTGTGCAAGCGCACCCACGATCTCGTAGTTCCCAAGGTAGATCTGTGCGACCGAATCTGCGATACTCTCGGTGTCAATTCCCAGGGTCTGGTAGGTCACTGGCTGTTCACCAGGCCCTAGTCTGGCGGCCGCACGCTGGAGCAAAACAAACGACTGGGATCCTTTCAGCCATTCAATGAAGCGGTTCTGAGGCTCCGTGAGCTTCGCGGCAATCTGGCTGGGATTCATATGGACGCCCGCTTCGCCGGACTGATATGCAGCATAGACATCACCAATGCCATCGTAGAAAACCACCACGTCGGGCACCTTTTCCTGTTGCAGTTGCATGAGCAGCTCGATCAGGCTGTGGGTCGACACATAACCTGACTCACCGAAATTCACCACGCAAACCGCATCGCCTGTCACCACACGTAGACCAGCCTGCAAATACGCCGCGATCGTACCCCAATCCGGAGCCCCCTCTCCCCACATCGCAGAACCACCAAAGGTGAAAAGCCTGTACGAGTTGGCGCCGCAATCTGGCCCGGGGGTCCGCCTAATGCCTTGCTCATTGATGTTTATGGTTGCGCCTTCGAAAGGAGCTCTTCTCCAGATGACCCAGGAGTGATAGTTTCGCTGCTCTGCATCTGAGAACTCTCGCCAAAACTCTGCTGCCCAGTCCTGGGAAGCATAGTAAGGCAACTCAGCCCTAGGGTCGATCGTCCGTGGTTCTGCTATCCCCGAAAGCAAGCTCTCCGCCGTGAGGAGGAACATGGCACCGAGTTCCAGACAGCCGAGCAGCACCAGAGTATTCAGAACAAGAATGGCCGCCCCTCGGTAGAGAACTGCTATCCGTTGGCCAAATGATCGAAGATTTCGCACATCGTTCACGCCAAACAGAAAACCAACGAGCGATACAACGAGCCCAGCCGAAACCAACAGAATCTGGTCGCCCCCGAAGCTTCCGGGCCGACTCAGCCCTGTCCAATCGGCCAAGAGGCCCTCAGCTATCGTTGCCCCGCCGACCAGCAGTGCGAGCAGTCGCCACAGTTGCAGGCGATCACGGTAGCTTTCTTCTTCGCTCATCACCTCAGCCGTCCTTTGTCACGACAAAGCGATCCATCACCAGGAGGTCAATGCCACTCCTGCCGAAGGTATCGAGGGCATTCTGCGGCGTATTGACGATAGGCTCTCCCCGCAGATTGAGTGATGTGTTCAGCAACACCGGCACCCCAGTCGCCTCCCTGAACTTCTCTACCACTCGGCAGTAGCGGGGGTTCCACTCCCGCCGGATGGTCTGCATGGGCCCCGAGCCGTTGATGTGGGTAACAGCCGGGATGACCGCGCGTTTGTCCTCATGGATCTGCCTAACCAGCAGCATGTACCGCGCTGGATAGTGTCGAGCCGGCTCGCAGAGATCAAAGTAGTCCCCGGCCTGTTCTTCCAGCACAACCGGCGCAAACGGCAGGAAGGGCTGCCGAAGCTTGATCCTGGCGATGACCTCTTTCATCTCCGCCCTGCGGGGATCGGCCAAGATGCTGCGATTGCCCAGCGCCCTGGGACCCCATTCGAAACGCCCGTTGTACCAACCCACGACCTTGCCCTCCACCAAAGCGTCCACAGCGACATCGGTCAGTTGCTCCTCATCCTCGACCCACAGGTACGAGAAGCCTTGCCCGTCCAGCGCGGCTCGCATCTCGTCCACGCTGTACTCCTGGCCCCAGAAGCAGTGCCCCAGGATGAAGCGGCGCGGCTTGCCCAGCAGCACATGGTGGGCATAGAGCGCAGCGCCCAGTGCGCCACCGGAGTCACCTGCCGCCGGCTGGATGTACACATCTTCGAACGGCGTCTCTGTCAGAATGCGTCCGTTGGCCACACAATTGAGGGCCACGCCCCCGGCCGCGCAGAGCTGCTTCAGCCCTGTGCGCTCATATGCTTGCCGAGCCATCTTCAGGAGTGCCTCCTCCGTCGCATGCTGGATGCTGGCCGCGATGTCGGCGTAGCGCTGATTCTCCCGTGCCCTGGCCCCGTCCCGGTCGGGATGAGTCTTTGGCGTGAAGAACTCCGCCCCACGGATCCGTGGCGGCCCGAAAAGCTCCACGAACCGGCCGTTGAAGGTGCGCTGCGCTGAGGTATGGAAGCTGAAATAGTCCATGTTCAGCCGGAACCCGCCATCGTCTCCCACTTCGATAAGGCTGTAGACTTGGTCCAGGTAGCCAGGTTCGCCGTATGCAGCCATGCCCATCACCTTGTACTCGCCATTGTTGACACGAAAGCCAAGGTAGGCAGTGAATGCCGAATAGAGCAGGCCCAGCGAGTGAGGAAACTTCACCTCGCGGAACAGCTCGATCTGGTTGCGCCCTGTCCCGTCCCAATCCGCTCTGGCCTGCCCTAGCGCCGCCGTCGTCCATTCTCCGACGCCGTCACAGGTGAGGATTGCCGCCTCTTCGTAAGGCGAGCAGAAGAAGGCGCTCGCTGCGTGAGAGAGATGATGCTCTACAAAGAGAAGCTTCTCAGGGGAGATGCCCAGCCTGTCAAGGATGTGGTTCTTGATCCACAGCTTCTCATTGAACCAGGCAATCATGGACTCTCGAAACACGCTCCAAGTCCGGGGAAAGCCGGCCAGGCAGGTCATCAGGATGCGCTCGAACTTCAGAAGCGGCTTTTCGTAGAACACGGCGTAATCGAGATCCTCGCCCCTGATGCCAGCTTGCTTAAGGCAGAACTCAATGGCGTGCCTGGGGAAGCTGAAATCATGCTTCTGTCGGGTGAAGCGTTCTTCCTCTGCAGCAGCGACTAGCATGCCGTCCTCCAGCAGCACTGCTGCAGCATCATGGTAGAAACAGGAGATCCCTAGAATGTGCATCTGTGTGAGCGCTCCACGCTGGCCATCGAGTCCGGCCAAGCCGTCTGGCTATGGCTGCTTTCTCCCTATTGAGAGGAAATACCCCCCCTCTTGCTGGGTGGTCACTGCCCACCCTAGCTGAACCAACGTGTGTTCGATCCGCCCGCCCACCTCGGGTTGCCTCTCGAACAGCCGTTCATCTGCTGAGAAGCGCCGAAAAAGCGTGATCTTGGGCATGCCATTAACGTAATTGATTCCATTTGCCCTGAACCAGCCAAGCACTTCGTCGATGGTATGAGAGGTCTCGTGCGGATTGTGGTACTGGTCGAAGAACCAAGCACGCTTCTGCACGTCTGGCAGATCTTCTCTTCGCATGAAGTAGTCCAGTCTTGCCAGGCGATCCCCAACGGTGGTGCCGAACAGATGGAACAATAGCCGCCTGACCTTGGTCAAGAACCTGCCAAAGGCGTTGTACAAGCCTATGATGATGTATCCTCCCGGCTTGACCCAGGAGCACAGGATCACAAACGCACCGTACGGGTCGTGCGTGCTGTGCAACACCCCATTGCAAAGGACATAGTCGAAACTGTCTCCCGGCAAGCGGAAGTCAAACAGATTGCCCTGGGCGAAGGACACATTAGGCAGATCGAGCCTTTCCTTGAGGGAATTCGCCATCGCTATGGAATTCTCACTCAGATCGATCCCCAGCACTTTCCGATTCGCTACGGACAGCAGCGCAGCCAGTTGTCCGGTGCCGCATCCGATGTCGAGGACGTGAACGCCGGAGGGCATCTGCCGGTCTAGCATCCTCACATACGGGCTGGCTCTGTCGTAGAGGCTGGCAATGGAATGAGAGTTGTCGCCTTCATAGCCAGGAAACGGGAACTCGTTGTAGAACGCACGGATCTTGCCGACAATCTCCTGCTCTGCTGCCACCATCCTTGCTACCTCGCAGTCTCACATCAGAACTGCCGCCGAGCGTCCTGCAATGTAGAATCTGTGGTGCGGCGGCTTAGCCAGAGCGACGGTCCACCTAAACGTTGCGTTCCCAGCGAGTCGGATAGCAGGCGCACGCCGATCGCAAAGGGCGCAAAGATCGTGAAGTAGAACACCGTCAGGGCAATTCGGGCGACAGCATCACCGATCAATCGCCCCAATCGCTTCCACACTCCCCAGAGCTTTCGCAGTGCTTGCATGACCTGCCGCCTTGTGGGCTAGAACAGTGTGTAGATGAAGGGGGCTACGCCCGACGCTGAAGCAAACACCAGCAACAGCCCGAGTAGCAGCAGTACCACAACCAGTGGGATAAGCCAAAACCGCTTGCGCTGCCAGAGAAGCATCAGAAGCTCACCGGCAATACCGAGCCTGGTGACTATACCGCGAGCAAAGTTGATCATTCCTCACCCCCCAATACGCGCAGTCTGTGCACAGACAGCAAGCATCCTTGCTGGTTGCATTGAACGACAGAATGGCTGCCATTACAAGGGCAAAAGCTGCCAAAAACTGCCAATCTAAGGGTCAGTTGTCCGACGGTCAGGTCGGCGCTGCAGTCCTCTGTCTCTTCTGCAGCACACTGCTCAGCAAGCACAAAAGCCCGCCACTTGGGCGGCTGCGCCGTGAACACAGCCCTTCGGCTGCGCTCAGGACATGCCTTGACGGTGGGCGGGCTTGCAGTGGAGTATTGGCCGCCAAGGCAGCCCAGCGCCTTGGCGACACCCTCGCTCTCTACCAGATCCGCGAGGAATGCGCTTTGCACGCCATTGTACCACAGACCACACAACTCCTGAAAGATTCATGCGAAGATCGCCTCAGTGGGTAAGTCTGACATCGGGCCTGCCTGGCCTCTGGGTACTGCAGACGTGCGATTTGACCAGTCCGGCCGGTCGTGCTAATCTACCACCAGGAGGGGTATCAAGCTCGAGCGAGCATTTACACGACTTCGCTCGCGAGAGGTGCGGACTCCAATTCCTCAGGACTTTTCGGTGGGAAGGCGGCTCCCTCAACTCCAGGAGTCTCGGAGAGATCAACGAAAAGAATAGAGAGCTGGCGGGATGGGCATTGAAACAGACCGGGTATATGTTGAGTACTCTTCGAGCGGCGGTGCTGCTGTGGGAATCGTGGCCGCATACGACCTCCCCAATGACGACCCCTCGGGCTGCGACTACGTGGAGTATGTGGTCGGCCAGAGCGATCCGTTGGTGACGCATGCCCCGGGCTTCCGTGTGTTGGACGGGCAGGCGCTCAAGCGCTACGTCGGCCGTGGCGATCCGTATGTCAAGTCGGGAGGGTACGTCGGCTTCTACGCCACAGTGGACGCGGAGGACATCATGCAAGGGACAATCGACGGCCTCGACTTTCAGGCGACAGTCCTTGACGCGGCGGAGCTACCCTATTAGCAGCGACGCGGAGCCAGTGCGCGGTGGGCAGGCGTCGGGAGGGCTAGCACACACAGCCAGAGCCCCCAAACGTCGCGGTTGAGCGACGCACCGCCTGCTGCGTGGCCAGGAGCGAAGGCATATCATGCAAATACCAGCCAGCCGGCCTAACAGAAGGAAACGCGATTCGCTGCGCTTTCTGTTGACATCCATGCCCCTTGCCCTGCTCACCCTTCTGCTTTGCTCCTGCGATTACTTTCCCGGGTCGAGGATGGCAGCAACGCCGACGAGCGGCGTCCTCGCGGATACGTTCTTCGGCGGGTGTGCCTACCTGGACTCGAACGGCAATGGCGAGATAGACGCGGTTGATCAAGTGGTCGAGGGCGCACGGTTTGTGGTGACCTTGAGGGAGGGGATCGGGTTTGGAGCTACCACATCGACACGCGGTTGTGCGACAGTTGTCGTGCCCGGCGGGCTGCGGGAAGAATCCTGGCCGGTTACCGTGCGCATGGAGCCTCCAGAGGAGAGCACCTACGAGTTGGTCAGCCCAGCCGAAGTCGTACTACAGTTCCCCTACGGATCTGCGGACTTTCTCTTCGCTGAAGCGCCAGCGAGCGGATGACTGGACAGAGTAGCCTACTGCGAAACAGCGCAATGCTTGCTCTTCCATAGGTGCGGAGAGTCGGTAGCAATGGATGCCTGCCCCGTCGGATTCCCATGGCGATTCCACACGTAGTTGACGTGGATTGAGTGAGCGGGAGTGGGCTGTCAAGGCCCTTGAAACGGGCTTTGAGCGCTACGCGAAAACTTGCGCTATCAAGGAGCACTACGGGACATGCCTGAACAAGCAGGGGATCACCAGCGACGTAGACAACTGTCGCCGAGAGCGCGATTGCTGCTGGCAACAGGCGCAATCCTGGTTTTGGTGCCCTCCCTGGGGCTCGTGAGCAGTATCGCATACATCAAGGCCCGGCGAGCTGGCCTGGTGTCGCCTTGGCGAGCCATAGGCTCGCCGCCCGGCAATGCCGTGGAAATCCTGACCGGGGACAATCGTGTAGTGTACGTGCGCACTGCCACGGGCAGCGTATACGGGTGTGAGCATAGCGGCTGGAGGGTTGCTGAAGACTGCTGGCACCCAGCCCACGAGCCACTGAGCATTCAGAGACGCGCCAAGATCGACACATGGGTGTTCGAGGGTCAGGTCAGACCCCCTCCAGGTGCGGTGGTGGACGCGCTGGACGTGACGCTTTGGTACGGCGACGCGGCGTTTGAGACTCGCTACAGGTTGCTCGAAGACGGTACAGTGTGGAAGTGGCAGTACGATGTGTTTCCATTCTGGGGCCTCGGCGCCATGCTCATTGGCTCCATCGGTGGGCTGGTCTTGGGCATCGTGATAGTGGCTGTACTGTGGGTCCGTGCAGGCTTGCGAAGTATGCGGCAGCGCCGTATGCGCGCAGGCAGTCCACATCAGAGCGTATGAGCACAGTCACGACTCGGGCTAACCGCGTTGGCCGCCGTTGCGGACCCTTACCCATCCTGGCAGAAGGGCGTACGTCTGGGACCTAGTCAACGCGGCCGGGAAGGTCCTGGCACAGTTCCGCAGTGCGCTGGCAGCAGAATCTGAACCGCTGACGGGGGCGGAAGGCCGGAAGCTGGCGCATTGGTGCGATTGACGCACTCACAATGGCCCGGCGGGAGTTGTTGGCTTTCCAGGTGCGCGGCCAAGTCGTATTGGTAAGTGGCCGAGCGTCGGCTGTCCACGAGAGCAGATGGTAGCCTTGATCAGCACGTCAAGGGCGCCATCCATGACCTGCGTCGCGTCCTCCGGGTCCAGCGTCTCGGCCATGGCAGTGGGAACCCTTGACTTCGGAGCAGAGGATGGTGACCATGCGCCGTGCCGTTGCCGCCTGGCGTCCGGTAGCCAGGAGGCTATCCACCGGGGTATGCGCCACGTGTGCTCGCTTTACGTCCTCACCGGCCAGGGCAGGATAGCGCTGCAGGCTGCTGAGGTCCGAGTGTCCCGTGAGCATGTGCAGACTGTGGAGGCGCACGCCATCCCGCAAGCACCACAGTGCACACGTGTAGCGGAATCGGTGAGGTGCGCACGGCAGCACGGCCGCTGTCGAACGCGGACTGCAGGCCAGCTGCAGAGCCACAACCCAGCCGCGTCGGCTGCAGCGATCTTTCAGGCCAACCGCTATATCTCGATGAGATGCCATCTACCGAAGGGATTGTAGAATGGATCATCATGAGGATAGAGCTCACACCTTTCCTTTTTCAGACCATAGCGAGAAGCGCCTGCGGCTACACTGAATGTTTCGCCATCTGCAAGTGCCGGATTCTCGGACAAAACAAAGCAGTTGAATTGATTCAAAAGCCTGGAGGCATCGTCCGGGCCGAGATTGGAGCCTACGGAAACATCTGGTAACCCGAAATTGTGCATACCGCAAGAGTAGAAGTATTCGCTTCCCTTGATCAGTGTGACGAACGCCCGATAGAGCTGAAACAAACCGCCTGAGCGCGCGAACTCCATCCACTTGTCAGCGCTATGGGCAATACCGGTGGATTCGACTTTTACCGCGATTCCACCCGCCTGCAACAGCGCGCAGCCAACTTTGAGCATTCGTCGCGCCCATTCCATGGATACATCCGCGCTGAGGACATAGAGAGTGTGTCTATGGGCAGCAATCCTATCAAGGTCGGATTCTCGAATCCACGGGCGTCCAACTATTCTGAAAGCAGCAGCCAGTTGAGGGTCGTAATCATAGATGTCGAGTGTGTAGACATCTTTGGTTGAGGTGCCCATCAGTCTGTTGGCCAGGCAGAGAAACCCGCCGCTCTTGTCTGCAACAGCAGCGAGGATTTCTGTCCCAGTTTCCCAGTACCCAGGAACACCGATGATGATTTGTTTGTCCACTCTTACCTCTGGATCTTGAAGGGTGGCCTAACTGCTGATCGTGCGGGATCCTTCCGCATAGCACGCCGTAGGACCGGCTTATGCAGAGTCCCTAGAGGAATGACGGCGGCTCAACGCTGCCTCCCTCGGCCCCCTGGTGTGGGAGTGCACCAACCGGGACCAAGCCCGCCCACCCACTTGCCTCGCCGCGCGGATGGCGAGACTGCGTAGCGGACGGGCCGTCATGCTACAGCATCACAGCTGCGGTGTCCGCTGCGGAGTCTCTTGGTGCCCTAGCAAGAGGCGCTGTGGCTGTGCCCTGGCTGTTGCAAAAGCGCAGGTTGTTGTCTTTGTCAGGGCACCTTTGTCATGGCACACTAACCAGTTGTCGGTGCCCTCGAAAAGCGCTTCCGGCCTGGCGCAATGCTCAGGGCACACGCCCCCTCAGACTGCCCCCCTTCCAGAGTTCCAGAGGCCAGAGGTTCCAGAGTCGGGGAGGGTCATGGCGCCGCCACCACAACCCGAAAACCGATGAGGTTGATGCGGACGTGGGGATTGTGCCAGCGGCGACAGGCGCAGCGCACGTACCAACGATGGTTGAGCCATGAGCCGCCGCGCAACACGCGGGAGGTCCCGGATGCCGGGCCCGCAGGGTTCCTGGCGGGAGATTGAGAGTAGTACTCCTCGTCATACCAATCGGCGCACCACTCCCACACGTTCCCCGCCATGTCCAGCGCCCCAAACGGGCTGGCCCCAGAGCCATAGCTGCCTACTGGAGCCGTCCAGTGGTAGCCATCGTCCACCGACTCGTCCCTCCAAGCGACAGGGTCACAGTTGCTGTCGCAGTAGTTGCACTTGCTCCCGTCCCAGACGTCGCCCCAGGGGAAGGTCCGCCCGTCATCACCGCGTGCCGCGTACTCCCACTCCGCCTCCGTCGGCAGCCGCCCCCCCGCCCAGCGGGCGAAGGCATCGGCCTCGTACCAGCTCACACCCACCACCGGCTGCTGCGCCCCACTCCAGGTCGAGTCGCGCCAGTACTCCGGCTCGCTGACACCCTCCTCTTCCTTCCACTGCCAGCCCTCTTCTGTCCAGTAGGCAGGCGTCGTGTACCCGTCAGCCTCAATAAAGCGCTTGTACCCGGCGTTGGTCACTTCGGTCTGGCCAATCCAGAAACCGTCCACGTGGACCTGGTGCTGCGGCTGCTCATGATCGAGCCACGAGCGCTCGCAGCCCTCGAGGTACTCCTCGCACAGGGCCAGAGCCTCATCCACCTCCGCATCGCTCAGGCCCATGGTGAACTCGCCGCCCGGCACGTACACGAGGGTAATGCCCGCTGGCTCCCACACCCGCGTCGCTGCGGGTGCTGGCGTGGCGGTCGGCCCAGCGCAAGCCACCACAAGGCTCAGTATCACCAAACCACTGAGCAGAGTAACGCTCCTCATTGCGCTCCTCCTTCTCTTGTACAGCTGATGGGAGTAAGACCCGTCATTGGTCTGATGAGCCTTTTAGCTGTTGGCCCTCCACGCCTCCTTTCGCTCGCGGTAATGGTGTATGGGCTGCACGGGTAGAGAGGCACGATGCAGCGACGACATCCAATGCCAAATGCAAAGCCCGTCCACCGACTGTGCAGTGGACGGGCCTCTGTGCTGCAATCTGAGTGCTACGGTGTCCGCTGCGGAGTCTCTTGGTGCCCGGCAAGAGGCACTGTGGCCGTGGCCCTGGACTGCAACTACAGTTGCAGGGCTTTGTTCTTGCCGCTATTCTAGCGCGGCTTTGTTGGGTGGTCAACCGGCCGCGCTTGGCCAGCCCGGCACCGCCCGAGCGGTTGGGGCAGCACCCCGCAGGCCAGAACGTCCCAACCCGCATCCAGCCCATGCACGTCGTCGCCCGTCACCACCCAGCACGAATCGAAGCACTGCTGGGCCTCGAACTGGGTCGCGAAGCCGCTGCAAAAGTCCGCCGAACAGTCGCACAATGGCTCAGGCGTCGGCGGGTTCAGTATGAACGACTGCGCATCACCGGCACGCGAGCGAGGCCGCAGGCTGAGCGAAGCGTGTCCGGTGCATGCGCTGGTTCTGCCGCGTGATGGGTGAGGCGTTCCCAATCGACCTTCTTCAACCTCCAGCCTCTCCGAGCCAGCGCGGGACTCTGCGCTTATACTCCCGATAGGCTTCGCCAAACCGCGCCTCCAGTTCCTGCTCCTCACGCGGTACACGGATGAAATTCATCATCATCCACAAGACCACGCAGCCGATAAAGACAGCAAAGCTGCCGTAAAAGAGCGCCCAGCCGAGCCAGAGCACCAGTTCTGCCAGATACATCGGATTGCGCGTGAACTTGTAGGGGCCACGGATCAGCAGATAACTGGGGGTTCGTTCCCACCTCACTCTCTGAGAGGCTCGAACAAAGTGTAGGGCCATCGTCCAGACGACACACGTGAGGCCCGCCCCGATCAGGACCAGGGAGAGTAGATTTCCCAGACCCGGGCGGCCCTCCACCCAGCCGTAACGGGCCGAGAGTAACGAGAGCCTCCACGGGACGACGTTGTGCACAAGCAAAAGTCCCACTGGCCAATAGACGAGAAGCATCCAACGGGGAATACTGACTCCTTTGGACGACTGATCGTCGGGAACTTCAGGTGCATTCATGGCTTTCATCTCCGAGAAGCGGCATAACCAATGACTATGTGGAATTCTTCCGTGCAACAGGCTCTGAGCCGGGTCTATGCGGAATCACAAGAACCGCACAGCCTCAGCCCTGTCTGCCTTTCACCCCTGGTGTGGGAGCGCATCAACCAACACCAAGCCCGTGCGCCCACTGGCCGACGACGGCGAGCCTTGGAAGTCCGGTGGTCTAGCTCCCTGCTGTTCAAGCCCAATCCAGCAGGGTGATTCTATGTGCTGGCCAGGAACTGCTCAAACTGCGGATAGAACTCGTCTGCGTTGTC
>JBFEPU010000053.1:0-12698 GCA_041549915.1 Anaerolineae bacterium
GCGCAGAGCAAAGCGGTTGCGCAGATACTCCTTCGCCGATTCAACGCTCTGCCCCGCGATTGCGCGGCTGACCGCTTGTGTTTCGATCCTCGGGGTGCTGGCTGCCTGCCCACTCATGCGGAACAGCGCCTCTTCTGGCGTCGCCGAGATCACCTCCCCGCGTTCGAAGCTTGCGCTGTCCAGCAGCAAGTAGTAGCCGGGCTTCAAGCGCTGCTCCAGGACGCGCAGCAGCAAATCCTCTCCGTCGGCCCCGCTGACCGCCAGGCCATTCACGGTTACCCGCATCGTCAAGCCCAATTGGCCCGTGATGTCGTCGATCTTGTGGTCGAATTCCTCATCCAGGACATTGATCACCAGTGACTCCGCAGGGATGAACTCGCCACGGTCGAGGGCTGCAGTCAGCTCGTCGTATGCCTCTTCCTGCACGCGCTTCGACAGTTTGGCTCGCAGATTGACCTTGTCCAACCCGTCCACAGTGGAGACGCGGCGCACCGTGCCGCCACTAGTTCGCGAGTCGTTTAGGACGTCCACCTGCGCTGCCAGCTCTCCTTCCACCACATTGATGGTCAGCTGTGCCACATTCCCGCCCGGACCCGGCTCAGCTGCCAAGATACCCACGCGTGCCGTAGCGTACAGCTCACCCGGAACCCCTGTGTCAGCCACCGTGAAGAAGCGCACGTTCTCACCAAAGCTCGTGCGTACCACAGTGCCCTTGGTGACGGTGATAGGGACACTCGTCTTGTTGGCAAAGACCACCGTGCCCTCGGCATGCCCATCCGGCACGTCGCGCCTGTTCGTCGTCTCAATGGTGTCAAAGGTCTCTCGCTCGACCGACACAACGCGAGCCGGCACCTGGCCCAGTCCGTAGTTGACCTCGGACAGCCCGGCCACACCCATGATCTGCATCGACGCCTGCACGGGCTCGCTGACCGGTTGCAGCGTCACCGTGGCGCTGGGGAGTAGGAAAAGAATCACGCCAGCCGCTAGTATCAGGAGTGCCGCGGACGCCAGAACCAGCGCTCCTCCGCGACCTAGCAGGCGTCGCAGCACGGGCTCGTCTGCGTCCTCAGCACGCTGTCTGAACATCAGGCCCGGTGTGGGCCGTGATGGCAACCCTTTGCTGCGACGCCGTCTGAGATCCAGTGCATGTAGGTTGACGTTCTCTCCTGCTTTGATGGATGGCAGCACCAAAAGCCCGGCTGCCTTGGCCAGCACCTGGGTGCCTCTATCTTCGATCACCAGGCCCAGATGCAGGGTCAGGTTGTCGGCCCAGCGCCGCAGGAGCGTCAGGTTGACGGCGTTGTTTTCTAGTGCTTCGCAACCTCTGGGCACGTATAGCAGAACGTCCTTGTCGACGCTGCCTTCCAACAGGTTGCGTATGACGGTGATGTTTTCGTGCCCTAGGAGTTGGATGACTTGCACTGGTTGCCAGTTCTCACAGTATGCGCGTCTAGCGCCAATGACCGGTCGGCTCGCGCTTTCAGCGCGATGCTTGCTGCTCCACTTCGTCTACCGCCTGCTTCAGAGCGTCAGCCAGTTTGTGCGCATCGCGGCCTCCGGCCTGGGCCATGGTCGGGCGCCCACCGCCGCCCCCGCCGACGATCTTCGCCAGTCGGCTCACCAGCTTCCCAGCGTGGAGGCCCTTCTCCACCAGGTCGGGAGTCACAGCGGCCACCAGGTTCGGCCTCTGTCCTATCACCGCTCCAAGTACAATTACTCCCGATCCCAGTTGCTCCCGCAGGCGGTCGATCATCTCCCGCATGCGATCTATGCTGTCTGCGTCCACCTGCGCAGCCAGCACTGGTAGACCTGCCACAGTCTGGACCTCACTCACCAGCTGGGTTACCGTCTGCCGCGCCGCTTCCCTGCGCAGCTGATCGATCTGCTGCTCCAGCTGGCGAAGTTGCCCGCTGATTTCCTCCAGCCTGTGCACCAGTTCACTGGGCTGAACCTGCAGAGCAGCCGCCGCCTCGGACAGCATGTCAAGCCGCTGCTGCACGTGCGCTTCGGCACCACGGCCGGTAAGCGCTTCAATGCGGCGCAGACCTGAACCAATGCCGGACTCGCTGACGATCTTGAAAAAGCCAATCTCGCCGGTGCTGCGCAGGTGCGTACCGCCACACAGTTCGAGGCTGTACTGTTCGCCCACCTTCACCATACGCACCGTATCGCCGTACTTTTCACCGAACAAGGCCACCGCTCCGCGCTTCCGAGCCTCGTCGAAAGCTGCCACCTCTGCATCAACCGGCATGTCAGCCCGTATCGATGCGTTCACCTCACGCTCGACTTGGAGCAGTTCTTCGCCGGAGACGGGCTGCAGGTGTGTAAAGTCAAACCGCAGGCGGTCTGGAGCCACCAGGGAGCCTGCTTGCCGCGCATGGTCGCCCAGTACCTTCCGCAGGGCCCGATGCAGCAGATGTGTGGCCGTGTGGTTGCGGGCGATGTCCAGCCGGCTCTCTTCATCCACACGGGCTTGCACTTCTTCGCCAGTCGCGATGGCACCTTCTATCACTTGACCGTAGTGCACCGTTAGCTCAGGCAGCGGATGGCCCGTGTCCTGCACCTGTACGCGCCCGCGTGGGCCCTCGATGATCCCCATGTCGCCCACCTGCCCTCCGCTCTCCGCGTAGAAGGGCGTGCGGTCCAGCACAACCTGCACCCCTTCTCCGGCGCTGATTTCGGTCTTTACATTGCCGTCCGTGACCAGGGCCAGTACCCGAGCGCGCGACGCGATGTCTTCGTAGCCCACAAACGACGTAGCTGGCAGGTTCAAGCCGCGGTACAGTTCTTCCTCTTCACCCACCTCGAAGCGCTGTGCAGACCGCGCACGTTCCCGCTGAGCTCGCATCTCCGCCTCGAAGCCAGCCTCGTCCACCTGCAAGCCCTGCTCTTTGGCCACATCGCGCGTCAGATCCAGCGGGAACCCATAGGTGTCATAGAGGCGAAATGCTTCCTCACCTGGTATCACCGTCTGACCGGCATCCATGACCTGGCCCATCACCCGGTCCAGCAGGTTGAGGCCGGTGTCAAGTGTTTGCAGGAACCGTTCCTCCTCTTGCGTGGCGGCCTCCAGGATAAAGTCGCGCCGCTCGATGAGCTCAGCGTAGTGCGCGCCCATGATGTCCATCACGACTCGCAGTATCTCGGCCATGAACGGCTGCTCGAAACCCAGCATCTTGCCATGGCGTGCCGCGCGGCGCAGGATGAGCCGCAGCACGTAGTTGCGACCTTCATTGCCTGGCAGCACACCATCCCCGATGAGGAATGCGATGGCCCGTGAATGATCGGCGATCACCCGGTACGAGACGAGCTGCCGCTTGCGCTCTGCGACGCTGTGTCCCAGCAGCTCCTGCGTGCGTTTCATGATCGGCCAGAACAGATCCGTCTCGTAGTTATCGTCCTTGCCCTGCAGGATGGCCGTGAGGCGCTCCATGCCAAGCCCCGTGTCGATGCTCGGCTTTGGAAGGGGGAGCGTGGTGCCGTCCGCTCGGGTCTCGTATTGCATGAACACCAGGTTCCACAGTTCCCACCAACGCTCACACTCGACGCCCGGGCTGCAGTCCGACCCACCGCACGTGCAGTGCTCTGGCCCACGGTCGTAGAGGATTTCTGAGCAAGGCCCGTTCGGACCCGTGTCCCCCATTGCCCAGAAGTTGTCTTTCTTGCCCAGCCGGGTGATGCGCGCGGCAGACACGCCTGCTACCTCTTGCCACAGGCTGCACGCCTCATCATCGTCTCGGAAGATCGTAGGGTACAGACGATCCTGGTCCAGGCCCATGACCTCGGTCAGGAACTCCCAAGCGAAGCCAATCGCTTCCCGCTTGAAATAATCACCGAAGGAAAAGTTGCCCAGCATCTCGAAGAAAGTATGGTGGCGCGGCGAGGGGCCCACGTTTTCCAGATCGTTGTGCTTGCCGCTCACACGCATGCATTTCTGTGCGCTGGTGGCGCGGCTGTAGGAACGTTTCTCCGCACCGGTGAACACGTCCTTGAACTGCACCATTCCGGCGTTCGCAAAGAGCAGCGTTGGATCATTGCCCGGCACGAGCGACGAGCTCGGGACAACCGTATGACCTCGATCTCGGAAGAAATCGAGGAATGTTCGGCGAATCTCTGCGCTGCTGGTCATGGAGCTGCTCCTAGGCGGTCGCTTGCACGTCGGAGGCATCGAGCGGGCGCGTCCGCTTGCGTTCGCGGATGGTTTCTGCATCAATCACCACCTGCTGGATGTCCTCACGCGAAGGGATGTGGTACATGATCTCCAGAAGCGTCTCTTCGATGATGGAGCGCAGGCCGCGCGCCCCCATGCGATAGCGCAGCGCCTCCCGCGCTGTCTCTCGCAGCGCCTCCTCGGTGAAGACGAGTTCCACTCCGTCGAGTGCAAAGAGCTTCTGGAACTGCTTGACGATGGCGTTCTTGGGCTCGCTGAGGATGCTCACCAGCATATCCTCGTCCAGCGGGTGCACGCTGACCACGACCGGCAGCCGGCCCACAAACTCCGGGATAAGCCCATAGGCCAGAAGGTCGTCTGAGTTGACGTGTTCCAGCATCTCAGCTGTGGCCATCTCTTTCTTCTTGCGGCTGCCGCCCTTCCTAAAGCCCAGCGCGTCCTCGCCCAGGCGTCTTGCTGTGATATCCTCCAAGCCGTCGAATGCACCCCCGCAGATGAACAGTACATCGGTGGTGTCGAGCTGGATGAACTTCTGGTAGGGATGTTTCCGTCCCATCTGTGGAGGCACGTTCGCCACCGTGCCTTCCAGCACCCGCAGCAAGCCCTGCTGCACCCCCTCGCCAGAAACATCCCTGGTGATAGAGGGGTGGTCCCCGCTCTTGCGCGCAATCTTGTCTATCTCGTCTATGTACACAATCCCCTTGCAGGCCCGTTTCAAGTTGCCGTCCGCAGCCTGGATGAGACGCAGCAAGACATGTTCCACATCCTCACCGACGTAGCCAGCTTCAGTGAGTGTCGTAGCATCGGCAAGCGCAAAGGGCACGTCCAGTATCTTGGCCAACGTCTGCGCCAGCAGCGTCTTACCGCAGCCCGTGGGGCCGATAAGCAGGATGTTGCTCTTCTGCAACTCGATGTCATCCTGCTGCTCCCTGGCCATCGTCCGCTTGTAGTGGTTGTACACCGCAACCGACAGCACCTTCTTGGCCCGATCCTGTCCTACGACGTACTCGTTCAGCCGCTGGTAGATCTGCATGGGAGGCGGAATCCGCTGCCCAGCGGTCTGTTCCAGCGGCTGGGTGGGCACTTCCTCCTGCTCCAGGATCTCCTGGCAGATGCGCACGCATTCGTCGCAGATGCAGACGTTGCCAGGTCCGGCAATGAGGCGATTCACCTCATAGTGTGGCCGGTGGCAGAACGAGCAGCTCTGGATGACGTGCTCCTGGCGCATCGCGGGTGCTACTCCTTGGCTTCGGCCTGCCTCAAGACCTCGTCGACAATGCCATAGTCCACCGCCTCTTGAGCGGTCATCCAGTAGTTGCGGTCAGTATCCTGCACGATGCGCTCCATGGGCTGGCCGGTGTTCTGGGCCAGGATCTCGTTGAGACGCTCGCGCTCACGCAGGATTCGCCGCGCCTCGATCTCGATGTCGACCGCCTGGCCTTGCACTCCGCCCCACGGCTGGTGGATGTGCACCGTTGCATTAGGCAGCGCATAGCGCCTCCCCCTGGCACCGGCGCACAGCAGGATGGTGCTCATGCTGGCCGTCATGCCCACTGCGACCGTCGAGATGGGCGAGTTGATTAGTTGCATCGTGTCATAGACGGCCAGCCCTGCACTGATGCTTCCACCCGGCGAATTGATGTACAGCGAAATCTCCTTCTCCGGATCATCGTTGTCAAGGAAAAGCAGTTCGGCAACGATCAGGTTGGCCACGGTGTCATCAATAGGGGTGCCCAGAAAGACGATCCTCTGCCTCAGGAGCAGGGAGTAGATGTCGTAGCGCATCTCTCCTCGACCCGTGGTTTCGATCACCGTAGGGATCACGGTGGCCTTGTGCAGAGGCCTGGAACCCGCTTCAATGGTTCGATTACTCATCGCGTTTCTCCCCTTTGTTGGATGCGTTCTGCGCTGCGGCTTTCTTCGCCTTGCGCTTTGTCTTCTTCGCGGCAGCGGATGGCTTCTTTTTCTTTGCCTCTGCTGCAGCGTCCGACTGGCCAGTGGCCAGACTCCACAAGTGCTCGACAGCCTTGCGGCTGTACACGTCGTTGGTGATGGATAGGAGGGGCTGGCCTGTGCTGAGAGCAGCCTTGACCTCATTTGAGCGCTCCCCAAAGGACTGCGACAGGCGGTCCACCTCTTCCTGGATTTCGCCCGCCTCCACCTTTATGCCCTCGGCCTTGGCGAATTCGCCCAACACAAGAGCCCGCTTGAGGCGCATCTCAGCCTGCGGCCGTGTTTCCTCACGCCACTGCGTCAGGCTCTTTCCACTGGTGTGCAGGAAGCCCTCCAGCGTGAACCCTCGCTGCTCCAGACGATCGGAAAGCGTCTGCTGCATGGCATCGATTTCGCGCTCAACTGCGACAGCAGGGTACTCGACCGTCGCCTGTTCTGCCAGAGCGCTGAGCGCTTCTTCGATGGCCTCGTCCTTGGCCTCGGTCTCCTTGCGCTGTTGAAGCTTCTCCCAGATGTCCGCACGCAGCTCATCCAGCGTCTCATGCTGGCCCAGACTCTGCGCCAGTTGATCGTCCAGTGCCGGCAGTTCCTTCTCCTTGACGGACTTGACCGTGACCTGGAAGTGCACCGTCTTGCCGGCGACGTTCTCATCGCGAAAGTCCGCCGGGTAGTCCACGTCGAACTCCTTACTCTCACCCGGCTTGATGCCTAGTAGCTGCTCACCGAATCCAGACGGCACCATCCCTTCGCTGATTTCCAGGGTCAGGTCAGGCTGTTCGACCTTGCGCCCATCGTCGGTGGTGCCCAGGGCGTCGATTTGCACCTGGTCGGCCATCTGAATGGCCCGCTCCACGGGGACCCACAGCGCCTGGTCATCCTGGAGCTGGGACAGCACCTCCTCGACTTCTGTCTCTGTGACCGAAGGCTGTTCCTGGGTCACGCGTATTGTGGCGTACTCGCCTAGTGTGACCTCTGGCTCCGCCGGAACGGTGACCTCAAGGATCAGCGGGTCTACCTGCACAATCTCGAACCCCGCCCGGGTGTACGGTTCGATCTGGCTCTGCTCCAGCGCCTCTTGATACAGCTCATTGCCCACCTCGGCCAGCATCTCGTCGACGATGACTTCCTGGCCGTACACGCGCTCGACCATTGCATAGGGTGCTCTGCCAGGGCGAAATCCGGCTATGGGACGGCGCTTGCTGATCTGTTGTGCGGCCCGACGCAACGGCTGCCGCAAGCGCTCGGGCTCTACTTTGATGGTGAGCTTGTACTGGCAGGGGCCGGTCTTTTCTTTTTCTACTTCCAAGAGGCTCTTCCTCTCTCCGAATGGGATGTGGCCGAGTTGCAGCGAGTGAGCTCACCACTACCCAACCTACACAGAGAATGCTGGTTCAAACGAACCAGCATTCGGGTGACGCAGAGCGGAAGACGGGATTCGAACCCGTGACCCTCTCCTTGGCAAGGAGATGCTCTACCGCTGAGCCACTTCCGCTTGGCACGCAGAACAGTGGGGAAGGAGAGACTCGAACTCTCACGGATTGCTCCACGTGATCCTAAATCACGCTCGTCTGCCAGTTTCGACACTTCCCCATGCTATGCGCCGGTCATTCTAAGGGAATTTGCCCCAGAAGTCAAGTGTGCCTCGAAATGGGCTGGTCTTCCCCGCAGTCGGCGTGAAAAAGATGACTCGCTGCGCAGAACAGAGTCCACGCCGGTGCAGGACACGCCACACGACCAGAGCGTTTCTCGTGCCGGCAGCTCCACATTCCTCATTACGCGACTCAAGCATCTCTGCGGCGCCGCGACAGGCGCCCGCCGCCCTTGGCTCGCCGGCTCGGAGCTGCCCTCAGTCAATCGGCAGTGCCCTCCTGTCTCCTGCTCAGCCGGGGCGACCACGGCGAGTCCAAGGCCGCAAACCATCCCGCACCTTCGCGATCCAGCAACTTGTTGACGTCCCTGCACTTCTGCGCTATCCTACGCGAAAGCCTTCACTGACCAAACCGTAAGGAGGATTCTTGCATGGAAATCACAATTGAGTACCGGCCATCCTACTCGCTGGCCATAGCCAAGCTTGAGCCGCAAGAGGAGATCAATGTTGAGGCGGGCTCCATGGTGGCCATGTCGGAGGGCCTGGGGCTGGAGACCAGAGCTGCGGGCGGCCTGCTCGCTTCCCTCAAGCGCAGCATTCTGGGCGGCGAGAGCTTTTTCATGAATACCTACCGCGCCCCGGCGTCTGGCGGCGAGATCATGCTGGCACCGCCGCTGCCCGGCGACATCGCCGTGCTTGAGCTGCGGGGCGAAGCCGTGCTCGTTCAGTCCGGCGCGTATGTGGCATCCTCCCAAGGCATACACGTCGACACCAAGTTCGGCGGCGCCAAAACCTTCTTTGCCAGTGAGGGCCTGTTCCTGCTCCGATGCCAGGGCACCGGCACGCTGATCGTATCCAGCTACGGCGCCGTGCACCAGCGCGAGCTCTCGGCAGGTGAGACCTTCACCGTCGACACAGGTCACCTGGTGGCCTTTCCTGAGGGCGTCGATTTCAGGGTACGCGCCGTCGGTGGACTCAAGTCCACGCTTTTCAGTGGCGAGGGCCTGGTGGTGGATCTGAGTGGGACAGGCAAGGTGTGGATGCAGACCCGCAGCTCGGATGCCTTCCTCACCTGGCTCATGCCGCAGGTGCAGCGCCGCCTTCCGAAGCAGGGTCGTTGATCGGGCGGGGCAGCAGCCTCGGGCGCTTCTCACCACCACAACAGCAGAGTCAGCTCCTAGCGCAGCGACCGAAGGAAGTCCCCGAAGCGAAGCGGAGTGGGGCACCCACGCGGTGTAGCGGAGTGGGTGCGCTGCCGTGCCTACTCCGCTCGCGTTCCCAGGTTGCACCGCCGAGCTCACTCGCCTCCGCTACGACACCTTGCGCCACGTGTAGCCCTTGTACGCCTCACTGAAGCCAACGGACTCGTACAGGGCATTGGCCGGGATCCTCTCGCCGGTGCCGACGTAAACGTCGCTGGCACCCAGCGCCTTCAGGCGCAGCAGTCCCTCGAACATCAAGGCCCGCGCCAGGCCCCTGCGGAGATGCTCGGGATGCGTGCAGACCGGCTCGAAGACGCCGTACCGGTTCGCTTCTTCGTAGGTCAGGCCGACGTGGCACGCAAAGTGGCCATCGGCAGCCTCCGCGACCAGGTTCAGGTCGTGGCGGAAGGATGGCGAATGCGTGATGAAGGTCCAGTACTCCTGCGCATTGTGAAAATCGCGCTCGAACGCGGCGTTGAGCAGGTCGGCCATGCGCTGGCACTCGCCCTCGTCGCCAGGCCGGGTCGAGCGCAGCGTGTAGTCGTCAGCCACCACCGGCGTGGGAAGTTGCTTGTTGCCAAACCGCAGCCGGCGCACCACGCCGCCATGGGACGTCCTCTGGTAGCCGCGCTGCTCCAGCACGCGGCGCCGTATGGAGTCGTACTCGAAGGCGAAGGTATCCAGCTGCTGCCGGCCGTCGTCCGCCGCTGCCGCCAGATGCGCTTCCGCCCAGGCCAACATCTCATCTTCGATGTGCCGGTAGTCTGGATGCAACTGCAGGTGAGCGTGACCACGGTCTTCGGGGAGCACTGCGCCGACGAGGTGACCTTCCGATGTCTCCCACAAGCGGATCTGCTCCACCCAGTGGGGATCCAAGGCGGGTTCTTCCTTGTACCACCTCGCACCGTCCCAGCGCCGGATGTCCCAGTTGAAAGCGGTCGGCGTGATGGGATAGGTCTCGATCAGCAGGTTTCGCACCAGCCAGTAGTCTTCATCGTTTCGGAAGGGGCGCGCCACAACGCGCCCCGCCGTGTGGTGGATGCCGACACCCGTCATCCGCTTCTCCTGTTGACAAGCGTGGAAACTGGGCTGTCACAGTCTTGCCCCATCTGCCGCCCCCGACCAGGGAGCGCTTTGCGACCACGCCCTCAGAGATGCTGACCAGTCTACCCCACACTGCCCGCACAGGCAAGCGGCCTGCGTAGGTTGCTCGGCCCTGTGGACTGCGCTATAATCAGAGTGGTCCGCCCAATCTTCGGTCCAGAGGTGAAAGCCCATGCCCGATATCTACGCTTTCAGCGTCCTTCTCTCCGCCTTCCTGCTCTTTCAAATCCAACCGATGATCGGCAAGTACATCCTCCCATGGTTCGGTGGGACGCCGACAGTCTGGTCCACCGCTTTGCTCTTTTTCCAGGCTCTCCTGACCGGTGGATATGCCTACGCCTATTGGTTGCTTGGACGAATGCGTGCCCGTCGCCAGGGCATCGTCCATCTGATCTTGCTCGGCATCTCGCTCGCCTTGCTGCTGGTTGCGGCGCTGACCTGGCCTTCACCTCTCACCCCGGATGCGAGCTGGCGCCCGCAGGGCAGCGCTCTGCCCATCTGGGGGATCTTCAGGGTTCTGGCGGTTTCTGTGGGGGTCCCCTATCTGCTGCTTGCATCCAACAGCACTCTGATGCAGGCCTGGTTCAGTCGTGACAATCGTGGGCAGACTCCCTATCGCCTGTATGCGCTGTCCAATGTCGGTTCGCTGCTGGCTCTAGTCAGCTATCCCGTCATCTTCGAGCCCCGGCTGACCTTGCGGGCGCAGGCCTATCTATGGTCGGCAGCGTATCTTGTGTTTGCCATCAGTGCCGCCTATCTAGCGTGGAGGACCTACCAACGGGTACGCGCGGACGATGTACCCCAGAGCAGGGGCACCCAGCCGGATGAGGTTCAACGGCCAAGCGTGGGCGTGTTCGCCTTGTGGATTGCACTGGCTGCTTGCGCCTCGATCTTGCTGGTTTCTGTGACCAGCAAGATCACCCAGGAGGTGGCTGTTGTTCCCTTCTTATGGATCTTGCCACTGTCCATCTACCTGCTGAACTTCATCCTCGCCTTCTCCGGTGGCCGGGGGTATTCCCGCCAACTTTACCTCGTTGCCTTCTTTGTCATCGCCGCTGTCAGCGTCTGGATGCTGGTCAAGTTTCCTGCCTTCAGCATCTTGACCCAGATCATCGTCTATTCTCTGCTCCTGTTCGTCTGCTCCATGATCTGCCATAGTGAGTTGTTCAACCTGCGCCCCCATCCAAGCTTCTTGCCTTCGTTCTACCTGATGGTAGCCTTGGGTGGGGCCGTCGGTGGAATCTTCGTGACCCTGCTTGCACCGTTCTTGTTCTCATCCGGCTTTTGGGAACTGCAGTGGGGGATGCTTGCCTGTGGTCTATTGCTCGCCATCGTCATGCAATCTGAGCGCCCACCTGTGCCGCGCAAGCGGCGCCGCAAGGCGCGGCAGCGGGATGTGCAGCAGGGCCGCCGTTACAAACCCGCTGTTGTCGTTTCAACAGCGCTGATCCTGCTCCTGGGCGTTCTGGTCATCGTCATTATGCGAACCATTTCCACAGGCACGCTGCTGGCGACGCGCAACTTCTACGGTGTGTTGCGGGTGTGGGAGATCAACACCGATCGACCACAGTGGCGTGCCTATCAGCATACTCACGGCAAGACGGTGCACGGCTTCCAGTTCGAAGCCAGCGACAAACGCGACCTGCCAACCACCTTCTATGCAGAGAGCAGCGGCGTTGGACTGTCGATCTTGAACCATCCAACCCGCCCCGGCTCGTTGCGGGTGGGCGCCCTGGGGCTGGGGATCGGCATCATAGCCAGCTACGGGCAACCAGGGGATGTGTTCCGCTTCTATGAGATCAATCCCGATGTGATCCGAGTCGCTCAAGGAGAAGGCGGCTATTTCTCCTACCTCGCAGATTCGGAAGCCGACATTGACGTCATCCCCGGCGACGCACGCGTCTCGCTCGAACGCGAGCTGGTGACCGATGGGCCGCAGGACTTTGATCTGCTCGTGCTGGACGCCTTCAGTGGCGATACTGTGCCGCTCCACCTGCTCACTAAGGAAGCCTTTGACATCTACCTCAAGCATCTCAAGCCAGACGGGATCATGGCCCTTCATGTCTCCAACCGCTACTTCGACCTGGGTCTGGCGGTCTACAGGTTGGCGGATGAGTTTGATCTTGCCACAGCCTTGATCGAAGATAGGGGAGATGGCCTCCAGAGCTATGACTCGATCTGGATGCTGCTTACGCGCCAGCCAGGTCCTCTGGAAGTGCCGGCCATTGCCGACCGCAGGGTGCCGCGCCCTGCCATTCCTGCAAGTCTGCGCCTGTGGACGGATGACTTTAGCAACCTGCTGCAGGTTCTGAGGTGACCCTCCGGCAGCTGATGCGCTGCGGCTCGGGGCAGTGGGGCAGACCTGGGCATCGGAGCACGGAGCTGCAGGAGAACGGTGCGGCCATCAGCCGGGGCATATAGCAGGAGCAGGATCGCGAGAGGCTCACCATCCTGCTCCACCAATACTCTGATTTGGCGCTGCTTGGTACTGTGCGTCTATCACCAGTCACGTTCTGACGTGCTGGACGTTGGACGTTCGCTGCAGGGGAATCAGCGCAGCCAGCTACCCTCCGGCTGGCTCCATCGCCTCACCGCGCATAGGGTCAGGAGTTGCTCGTCAGCGCAGGCGTACACGTGCTGCAAGCCAACGCTGGCTCGTCGGTCTTCAGCATGCGGCGAC
>JBFEPU010000054.1:0-12379 GCA_041549915.1 Anaerolineae bacterium
GAGTATCAGGTATTGGTAACGACACCCGTCGTTGAGGTGGGGATTGACGTACCCAACGCCACAGTGATGGTGGTCGAGGGGGCGGATCGTTTTGGCCTAGCTCAACTGCATCAGTTCCGTGGGCGCGTGGGACGTGGGGAGCACCAATCCTATTGTCTGCTGTTGGCAGAGTCGCCTTCTTTCGGAGGGGAACAACGCCTGGAGGTCATCGAAACCACACAGGACGGTTTTCTGCTGGCTGAAGAGGATCTCAAGATGCGCGGACCAGGGGAGTTCTTCGGAACACGGCAAAGCGGTCTGCCGGATTTGCGAGTGGCGAGACTTGGTGATGTGCGCGTTCTGGAGCAAGCGCGTCAGGCGGCGTTGGACCTGTTTCGTGAGGATTCATCACTGTCAAAACCTGAATACCGGCTGCTGGCTCAACGGGTCGAGGAGTTCTGGGGACCAAAGACGGACTTGAGTTGATGAGTCCCTCCTGGCACTCGGCTGGACTGTGGGACGTCCGGCCACGGGCGCAGTGGCATACGGGGGAGCGATGACAACAGCCATATACCCGGGCACCTTTGATCCGATAACCAATGGGCACGTCGACGTGGCTACCCGTGCGGCATCTTTGTTCGAGCGCTTGATTGTAGCTGTCTACGACCGTCCGCTCAAGAGTCTACTGTTCTCAACCTCGGAGCGGTTGGAGATGACCCGCGAGGCGCTCAAGGATCTGTCAGGAGTCACGGTACAGAGCTACAGTGGGCTAACAGTCAACTTTGCCCGCAGCGTCGGGGCTCGCGTGATCGTGCGAGGTTTGAGGGTGCTGTCCGACTTTGAATTGGAATTCCAGATGGCCTTGATCAACAGGAAGTTGGCGCCTGAGATTGACACCATGTGCTTGATTACCAGCCAGGAATATGCCTTTCTCAGCAGCAGCGTCACAAAGGAAATCGCGATGGTGGGGGGGTGTGTGACTGAGATGGTCCCACCACACGTATCCTCAGCCATGGAGGAAAAGTTCCACAGTTTGGGGTCAGACGCGGGTGACAAGGTGAGGATTGTGTCACTTCGGGATTAGCCAGCTCTGTGTATCTGCCTGGCGTATCTCTCCGGTGAAAGGTGGTGATCGTCATGGACATCCTGGTAATAGTGGACCGCCTTGAGGCGCTTGTCAACGAGGGCTGGCGCGTTCCTCTCACAGCAAAGACGGCCATTGACGAGAACACTTTCTTCGACATCGTTGACCAATTGCGGGTTTCGATCCCGCAAGAGCTGAAGCAGGCCAACGAGCTGCTGGCGCAGAAGGACGCTATCCTGGCCGCCGCGGCGGAGGACGCCGAGCGCCTGATCGAGGAAGCACGTCACAAAGCAGCTCGCCTAGTTGACGAACACGAGATCGCCGCTGCTGCGCGGACAGAAGCCGAGAGTGTAAAGGCGGAAGCACAGCAGGAAGCCGAGCAGTTTCGTAAAGAAGCGGATGAGTATGCTCTGGATGCTCTCAGCGATCTGGAGTCGCGTCTATCCTCCCTGCTCAGACAGACCGCCAATGGCCTCGCAGCCCTGAGGAGAAGGGGCATCCCGACAGCCCCGGAGGGTCTGGACGAGAGTTCGTAAAAGGCCCTGACAGATGCGCTGCCGTTTGACACAACATGGTGGGTGTCCTATAATGCGGCCTGTTGTGAGGGCCTTGACCTAGTATATTCGAGCTGAGTGTGGTTTCCATGCGATTCAATGTGGCTCAGCTGCTGAAGTCTGAAGCCGGTGCCAGCAAGGAATACGAACTGAACGAGGATCTTGCCGGCATTGATGAGAACCTAGACGTTACCAGCCCGTTGACTGGCAAGGTCCGGTTTCTGCGCACCGACAGTGGCATCCTCGTAACCGGGCAGCTGCGGACTGAGGTCAGTGTGCCTTGCAGGCGGTGTCTGACCCCAGCCACTGTTCCCGTCGAATTCCATCTGGAGGAGGAGTTTCGGCCTTCCGTGGACATACTCACCGGTGGGGTCAAGCCGGCCGAAGATGGTGAGGATGAAGGCACTAGGGTGGATGAACACCACATTCTGGACCTCACAGAGGTGACCCGCCAGAACTTGTCTCTGGCCGCGCCTTTGGCGCCATTGTGCAGTGCAAACTGCCGAGGCCTGTGCCCTGGCTGCGGGGCAAACTTGAACGAAGAGGCATGCACCTGCCAGCGTGAAGAGAGCGATCCGAGACTGGCCGTTCTGCGTGAGTTGCTGTGATCATTTGGAAAGGAGTACTTGTATCTTGGGAGCACTACCGAAGAGGAAGCTATCCAAGGGACGCCGTGATCGTAGGCGTAGCCATCTGGCCTTGAAGAGAGTCCGGCTTGTGCCGTGCCCACAGTGTCGCGAGCTGCGACTCCCACATCATGTGTGCCCCAGTTGTGGCAATTACAGGGGCGTTGAGGTTGTCGAGATCGAAGCGAAGAAGAAAGAATAGCAGGGGTATCTCTGTAATGAGGGCCGTGTGCGGCGATGGATTGTCCAACACGGCCTCATTCACTTCCGGGCGCATGTCACCTGCGCCACACCTTGCGGACAGCAGGTGCGGGAATGAAGCCACCAGAAAGTCAGCAAAGGAGCCATATAGTCTGACATGATCAGAACACCTCTGTGTGACTTGCTTGGCATTAACCATCCAATCGTGCAGGGAGGAATGGCTTGGGTTTCCACCCCTGAACTGGTCGTGGCGGTGTCAGAAGCCGGGGCCTTGGGGGTACTGGGAGCAGGCAATGCGCCGCCTGATCTGGTGGAAGCTCAAGTGCGTGAGGTCAAGGCGAGGACCCAGCGGCCCTTTGGCGTGAATGTGCCGCTGATCTCTCCCTACATTGCGGACATAGTGGACATCTGCATCCGCGAAGACGTGGCCGTGGTCACCACTGGTGCAGGCAGCCCGAGTTCGTTCATTCCGCCTCTGAAGGAAGCTGGGATCATTGTCGTGCCTGTAGTTGCCTCCATAGCCCTCGCCAAGCGTCTGGAACGCGCCGGGGCGGACGCGCTGATTGTGGAGGGCAGTGAGTCGGGGGGACACGTCGGCGACGTGAGTACGCTTCCCCTGGTCCCTCAAATCGTCGACGCCGTCAGCGTGCCCGTGGTGGCTGCAGGTGGAATCGCAGATGGGCGAGGCCTGGCGGCGGCTCTTGCACTGGGCGCAGTTGGTGTTCAGATGGGGACGCGATTCATCGCTACGACGGAATGCGCAGTCCATCAGAACTACAAAGACATGATTGTCAAGGCGGGCGACCGTGCCACAATCACAACCGGTCACAGCTTGGGTCATCCAGTACGTGCCTTGAAGAACCCGATGAGCCGCAGATTCCAAGAGATGGAGGCAGAGGGTCTCACCGAGGAGCAGCTGATTGAGTTCGGAACGGGCAAGCTGCGCCTGGCCGTGGAAGGCAACGTGCGCGATGGATCTGTAATGGCCGGGCAATGCTGTGGCCTGGTTGATGACATCCCGTCAGTTGCTGAGGTTGTTGAACGTACCATCTCACAGGCTGAACGGATTCTGAGTTCCTTAACCGGCTACGTCATCCAAGACGCAGATCGTGTGTCGTCTGTCGGGGAAAGCCTCACCCGATGACCAGTGAGGCAGTGGCGGACCAAACTCAGGGCAGAATCGCTCTTGTCTTCCCAGGAGGGGGTTCGCAGCACGTAGGCATGGGTCGGGACGTACATGCCCGCTATCCAGCGGCAAGGCAGCTTTTCGATGAGGCCGACGCAGTCCTTGGTTTCTCTCTGTCCAGGCTCTGCTTTGAGGGGCCAGAAGACGAACTGGACGATACCGTCAACGCCCAACCAGCCGGTCTGACCGCAAGTGCGGCTATTCTCGCTGCTCTGAGGGAGCAGAACGGTGATAAGCTCTCACCTGCTTTTGTCGCGGGTCACAGCACAGGAGAGTATACGGCCTTGTGGGCGGCAGGCGTGCTTGATTTCGCTTCGGCACTGAGCCTTGTACATGAGCGCGGGCTGCTGATGAAAGAGGCAGGTGAGAAACAGCCGGGGACCATGGCAGCCGTACTAGGGATGGATGCTGCAGCGCTGCAGGCGATCTGCGATGAAGTAGGCGAAGTCTGGCTTTCCAACGATAACGCCCCCGGACAGATCGTGCTCGCTGGCAAAAAACCGGCACTGGACAGGGCTCTTCAACTCGCCGTGGAGCGCGGGGCAAAACGGGCTGTTCCTCTGGCGGTTAACATTGCTTCTCACTGTCCGCTGATGGCTCCTGCAGCAGAGGCCTTTGCCAGGACGGTGGAGAAACTTTCCATGCCCCCGGCTGCCGTGCCGATCGTGGCCAATGTCTCTGCCACAGCCATTGCTGAGCCAGCGGAATTGCGTCGCGAGCTGGTGCAGCACATCACCTCACAGGTGCGTTGGGTGGAATCCGTTCGCTACATGATCGCTCACGGGATCCAGGCTTTTGTCGAGATTGGCCCCAAGAGTGTCTTGAGCAGTTTGATCAAGCGGATTGACCGCAGCGTGCCAGTCCTGAGCGTTGCGACGGCGAAAGACATTGAAACCCTGGAGGTATCAAGATGGGAGACCTGAACGGCAGGGTTGCTGTTGTCACTGGTTCATCCCGTGGACTGGGTCGTGCCATTGCAGTCAAGCTGGCCAGTCTGGGAGCCAAGGTCGTGGTGAACTATTACAGCAACAGTGACGGGGCGAACGAGACGTTGCGCCTCATCCAGGACGCAGGCGGCGAGGCGATTGTCATGCAGGCGGACGTAAGCGTCTTTGCTGAGGCGCAGAAGCTGGTTCAGACGGCAATAGACCATTTTGGCCGGCTAGATATCTTGGTCAACAACGCGGGTACCACCCGGGACACGCTGTTGGTACGTATGTCCGAAGAGGACTGGGACGTTGTCCTCGACACAAACCTGAAAGGCGTGTTCAGCTGCTGCCAAGCTGCGCAGCGAACGATGCTCAGGCAACGCTATGGTCGCATCGTCAACATCAGCTCGATTGCGGGTTTGGTCGGCAACGCGGGACAGACGAACTACACTGCTTCCAAGGCTGGCATGATTGGTTTCAGCAAGGCGCTAGCCAAAGAGGTCGGGTCACGCAATATCACCGTCAATGTGGTGGCCCCTGGCTACATCCCAACGGATCTGAGCTCGACTATACCTCCAGACCTGCTTGCCAAGGGTATGGAGATAATGCCGTTGGGCCGTCCCGGCACTCCTGAGGATATCGCCAATGCGGTGGCCTTTCTGGCTTCAGAGGAGGGCAACTACATAACCGGACAGGTGTTGGCTGTGGATGGTGGATTGGCGATGCAGATGTGATGCTGTGGTGTGCCACCCCCAAAGACAGAAGTTGTAGCAGCATGCTTTGGGGTGAGCGGTGAATTGCCATGCGCGCATGAGTGGAGACGAGCGGGAAAGAGAGATTGCGACAATGGGACAGAAACTAGGGAGTGTGATTGTCTCTCCAGAGGTCTTGTCGATGATTGCTCGTCTGACGACACTCTCGGTGCCAGGGGTAGCCCGAATGGCTTCGTTGGGCGTGCGCCGCCTGTTTGGCACTCGCAGCCGTGATGGTGTCAAGCTGCAGGTCGTTGGAGATACGGTGATCCTGGACATTTACGTCGTTGCATCAACCGACGTCAATATGCTACAATTGAGTCGCGAGATACAGGGCAAGGTAACTCGCGCCATCCATGAGATTGTAGGCATGCCAGTGAGCGAGGTCAACGTGCACATCGTTGACGCGGTTGACACGGGAGCATCCCAGACCTGACGTAGGCACAGCACCAAGGTGGCAGTGTGAAGACCAGACGGCAAGCTCGAGTTCTGGCTCTGCAGGCTCTGTTCGAAGTGGATAGTGTGAATCACCCGACCGAGCTGGTCTTGACTCAGCGGCTTGAAGAGACACGCGTGTCCGCAGACGCTGTGGCCTTTGTCTCGCGTCTGGTGCGAGGGGTGCTGGAGCATCAACAGGAACTAGACCATACCATAGAGAAGATCGCCACCGACTGGCCTCTTGAACAGATGGCCATCATCGATCGCAACATCTTGCGTCTTGCCATCTACGAGATAACTGTGGACAGAGAAGCACCGCTCAAGGTAGCCATCAATGAAGCGGTAGAGCTGGCCAAGCTTTTCGGCGGTGATAGCTCACAGCGGTTTGTGAACGGTGTTCTGGGCGCGCTGGTTTCCCGCCGAGACTTGGCGCCAGTGGAATCTCACAATGGGTGACCAAAGCAGAGAATCTCCTCTGTCCACCTGGTGACAACTGTCCTCTCACGGGGACCGTCACGGGTGGCAAACAGAGGGCTACGTTCTTTGGGGGAGCGGACGTATTGAACTTTTTAGGCATAGGCCCTGGAGAATTGCTTTTTATCCTCCTTCTGGCCTTGATCATCTTCGGCCCACGACGCCTTCCGGAGATCGGCAAGACTCTGGGCAAGAGCATTCGAGAGTTTCGCGAGGCATCCCAGGATATCACCCAGCAGTTCCAGGAGGAGCTGCAGGCAGCTTCTGATGAGATCCGGGCGACCTCTGATGCTCTCAAAGGCGATACGGGCGAAGACGACCGCGGAGCACAGGAGCTACAGGGATAACACTCTGGTGTGCGACTGGCATATGACCACTGTGCGACATTGTCAGCGATTGGGCAAGGGCCTCAGTGGCCAGTAGCGTTGGTCGTCACAACCCCTGTTTCTCAACCTTTGCACCGTGGAGCCTGCGCACTGTGTGTGCGCCAGCAGGCAGCGTACCGATTCTCTTGGGTTGCGGCGAAGCCTTTGGGCCGTTCCCCTCTCAGCCCCTATGGGCAGATGCTCAGGGCAGGCTGCGCCCACAATGCCGTTCTGGAAGCCAAGGCGGCTGCTGATGAGGTTGCTCCTGCACAATCGGTGGCTTTGAAACCGCACAAACCGTAGCCACACAGGAACCCTGGCCCGATGGTGCTCTAGCAAACGAACACGGAGGCCTTCAATGAGGAAGACCCGCGTACTGATCATGGGCGCAGCGGGGCGCGATTTCCACAACTTTAACGTCTACTTTCGAGAGAATCCCACCTACGAGGTTGTGGCATACACTGCCACACAGATTCCCAACATCGAAGGGCGCACCTACCCCCCAGAACTCTCCGGCAGCCTCTCTCCTGCTGGTGTCCCCATTCATCCCGAGAGTGAACTCAACAACCTCGTCACCGACCTGGACGTGGACCAGGTCGTCTTTGCCTACAGCGATGTTTCACACGAATACGTCATGCACAAGGCATCTCAGGTGCTGGCTGCAGGGGCCGACTTCCGCTTGATGGGGGCCCGTGAGACCATGCTCGAAGCCAAAGTGCCGGTGGTATCCGTGGGAGCTGTACGTACGGGTAGCGGCAAGAGTCAAACGTCGCGCCGGACTTCGGACATCCTGCGGCAGATGGGCAGGAAGTTGGTTGTCGTTCGGCATCCCATGCCCTACGGCGACCTGGTGGCACAGGCCTGTCAGCGGTATGCCACCTACGAGGACCTGGACAGATACGATTGCACCATTGAGGAGCGGGAGGAGTACGAGCCCCATCTGGACCGAGGTAGCATCGTCTACGCCGGTGTCGACTATGAGCGAATCCTGCGTCAGGCTGAGCATGAGGCCGATGTCATCCTGTGGGATGGAGGCAACAACGATCTGCCCTTTTACAAACCTGACTTGCACATCGTGGTCACCGATCCACTGCGGGCCGGACATGAACTGCGCTATCACCCTGGTGAGGCCAACCTGAGAATGGCGGATATTGTGGTCATCAACAAGATCGAATCCGCGGACCCGGACAAAGTGGCGACGGTTCGCGAGAACATCTACACGCTGAATCCCAAGGCGACGATAGTGGAGGCAGCTTCGCCCATATTCGTTGATGAGCCGCAGGTGATCCGAGGCGCCAGTGTGCTGATCATTGAGGACGGTCCTACGTTGACCCACGGCGAGATGGCGTACGGAGCAGGCTATGTCGCTGCTCGACGCTACGGTGCCGCAGAGATCATTGACCCCCGTCCCTACGCAGTGGGTTCGATCGCGGAGACCTACCAGAAGTATCCAACCACAGGCCCCATTCTGCCAGCGATGGGCTATGGTGCCAAACAGATTCAGGAGCTCGAGGATACGATCAACGCGACTCCGTGTGACCTGGTCATCGTCGCCACTCCGATTGACCTGCGCCGCGTGGTACAGATCAACCGTCCTTCGCAGCGTGTGAGGTACGAGCT
The DNA here is from genome assembly GCA_041549915.1 of Anaerolineae bacterium. GTDB lineage: Bacteria > Chloroflexota > Anaerolineae > UBA2200 > UBA2200 > JBFEPU01. The sequence goes on from JBFEPU010000054.1 coordinate 8,209, forward strand.
GCAGGAAATCGGACGCCCGACACTGGAGGAGTTGATCACAGCCAAGTTCGCATGAGTGTCTACCACTACGACATTGAGGTGACGCCGGACCCACCAGAAAGGAGCAGGCCTATCCGCGGATAGCAGGCTACGGTTTTGTCTGACCTATAACCCAGAAAGGAGTCGGCATATGTTCAGACAGATAGCGATAATCGGCGTGGGACACGTCGGATTCCGGCCTCTGACACCCGACCTGTCGTACAAAGAGCTGATGTACGAGGCAGCGGTCAAGGCCTATGACGACGCCGGCGTGGACCCGCGCAGTGACGTCGACGGCTTTGTCACCGTGGCCGAGGATTTTATCGAGGGCACGAGCATCTTCGACGAGTACGTGCCTGACCAACTGGGAGCTGTGCTAAAGCCCGTCCACACCATCTGTGGCGACGGCCTGCACGGCTTTATTGCTGCCTACATGCAGATCCTCACCGGTGCGATGGACATCGTGGTCGTCGAGGCCCACAGCAAGGCTTCGAATGTGCTCACCCTCGACCACATCATGGCCTATGCCATGGACCCGGTGTACAACCGCCCCTTGGCCGTAAACCCCCATTTTGTCGCTGGCCTGGAGATGAACCGTTACCTCGCTGAGACTTGGACGACCAGGGAGCAGTGTGCCCAGGTGGTCACAAAGAACAAGCGCAATGCCCTGTACAACCCTGCCGCCGCTTATGGTGCCGACATCGAAGTCGACGCTGTTTTGCGGGCCGAGATGGTAGCCGACCCGCTCTCGCGCATGGATATCAGCCCCCATGCAGATGGGGCGATTGTGATGGTGCTGGCCGCGAGAGAAGTGGCCGAAGCTTTGACTGACGTGCCCATCTGGGTGCGGGGAGTTGGGTGGTGTAACGACTCGTTCTCTCTGGAGAACCGGGACTGGTCCGGTGCCATCTACGCAGCCAAGTCAGGGGAGATGGCCTACCGCATGGCTGGCATCAGAAGCCCCTGGCAGGAGCTGGATTTCGCGGAGATCGATGACACCTACTCTTACAAGGAACTGCAGCACATGGAGGCTCTGCGACTGTGCAACCCGGGCGAGGCCGGGCCGCTGACAGAGGATGGCGCCACCGAGCTTGGGAGCGATCTGCCGGTCAATCCCTCGGGAGGGAGCCTCGGTATGGGGCACCTGCTGGACGCTTCCGGACTGGGGCGACTGCTCGAAGTCGTGCTGCAGCTGCGCGGGGAGGCTGGCCCACACCAGCTCCCCGACGTGGAGACTGGGCTGGCCTTTGGCTGGCGAGGCGTTCCCACAACCAGCGGCGCAGCCGCCATCCTGAGCAACTGAGGCGAGGAGGTCAGAAATGGGTATGAGAAAAGTAGCTGTCGTCGGTGCAGGAATGACCAAGTTCGTCCGCCGGGCTCAGGAGACAGGCAGGGAGCTGACCTACGAAGCCTCCAAGATGGCGCTGGACTCTTGCGAGCTCACGCTGGATGATGTGGATGGCGTGGCCCTTGGCACGGCTCCGGACGCTTTCGATGGCGTGCACATGAAGGGCGAGTACCTCAGTGACGCGGCAGGGGCCTGGCGCAAGCCTTTCCTCCGCTGCTACGTGGGTGGCGGCACGGGGGTGTTTGCGCCGATTCAGGGCTGGTACCATGTGGCTTCGGGCCTGTTTGATGTCTGTCTGGTTGTTTGCGAGGAGAAGATGTCCAGCTGCCAGCCGCACCCACAAGGCGCGTTCCTGACCATCTTTGACCACACCACCGAACGTGCGCTGGAGCCCAACCTGCTGTGGATTTTCGCTCTGGAGATGAATCGCTACATGCATATGCATGGCCTGCAGAAGAAGGATATCGCGCTGGTGTCTGTTAAGAACAAGCGCAATGCTGCGGACCATCCCTGTGCCCTGTTGGGAAATCCCGACATTACCGTAGAGGACGTGCTCAATTCTGAAGTGCTGGCATGGCCAGTGCAGCGCCTGGACGTGAGCCCTGTGACCGATGGTGCAGTGGCCCTGGTGCTTGCCTCGGAGAACGTTGCCAAGCGAATCACGGACGCGCCGGTGTGGATCAAGGGTGTGGGCTGGTCGCTGGATACCGCCTACTGGACCAACCGTGACCTCTATTACCCCAAGTACGTCGAGTACGCGGCACGGATGGCCTATGACATGGCGGGCATACGCGAACCACGCAAGGAGATCCACATCGTAGAACCGTACGATCCTTTCGACTATAAGGAGCTGCACCACCTGGAGGGGCTGCTGCTGGCAGACAAGGGCGAGGCTCCGCGCCTGACCGCGGAAGGTGTGACAGCGCGCACCGGCAACATGCCTGTGTGCCCATCTGGCGGGTTGTTGGGTGTCGGCAATCCAATCGCTGCTGCTGGCTTGATGAAGGTGGCCGAGATCTTCTGGCAACTGCGCGGTGAGGCGGGCAAGCGCCAGGTTCCGGGCAAGCCGATCACGGGTCTGGCGCAGGCGTGGGGTGACCTGATGCAAGTAGGCACAGTCGTCATCCTGGGGATCCACGGATAGGAGGGTACCATGACGAGCAAGATCAAAGAATTCCCTGGCGTTGCGCTGAGCAGCTCGGACTTTGAGGAGAAGAAGATCCTGTTCACCGAGTGGGCGCCAAACGCGCAGTACGCGTGGGACGAAGGCATCGCCATTGGGCGCTATCTGGCTGAGCTGAAGCAGGGGCGTATGATCGGCACGAGATGCCATCGCTGCCGCCGTACCGTGGTACCGCCGCGCAACTTCTGCGAGTGGTGCTTCCGCCCCATGGATGAATGGGTTTACCTCGAAGACCACGGTGTGGTGAACACCTACTCCGTCACCTACGTGAGGTGGGACATGGTGCGCGTGAAGGAACCGATCATCCCCGCCGTGATCGAAATCGCTGGGGCATCCAAGGGCATGGGCATCATGCACCTGCTGGGCGAGGTGAAACCGGATGACGTCAGCATCGGCATGAGGGTCAAAGCAGTGTGGAAGCCACCCGACGAACGCAGCGGGGCCATCACTGATATCCAGTACTTCAAGCCCATGGAGTGAGGAGGTATGCCATGTCTCTGCTAGAGAAAGTTGACAAGATCACCGCGGCCAAGGCCTGGCGGGGTGACATTCCCATTACCAGCCGCTACACCGCCGGTCTGGCTGGGGAAGAGTTCTTCCGAGAGATCATGGACAATGCTCGCTTCATTGGCACCTGGTGCTCTGAATGCGACTATGTCTACGTCCCACCTGCGATCTACTGCGAGCGCTGTTTCTCCAAGCTGGAGGAGTGGGTCGAGGTGGGTGATGAGGGTTTTGTGCAGAGCTTTACCGTCGTGCACGTCGCTCTCGATGGCTCCCCACTGGCTGAGCCGGAGATCTTGAGCTGGTCCAGCTGGACGGTGCTGACAGCGTACTGGTCCATCGCCTGGGTGAGGTGGAATTGGACGACCTGAGGATCGGAACCAGGGTCAAGGCTGTCTTCAAGCCCAAGAAACAGCGCGAAGGATCTATCCTGGACATTGTGCACTTTGTGCCAACCGAAACCTGACCGGCACGGAGATAGCGCAATCTGGAATGTCCGCCGTGGAGAGTTGGTTCGCAAGGAGTTGGAGGGCGCCGGCTGCATGTCAACCGGAGCGAGTGCCACACCCGCATCTTGTTCGGGCCGCGAGCTCCGGAGGTGCTGCGCGAGGAGCAGACGAGGATCTCACAACACCCAGACGCGGAGATCCTTCGCCCGTCTCCGAAGGAGGAACGGATGGAGGTTTTGGCCGAGGGACGTGGTGAACTGGTTGGCTGGCATGACCCGGATGAGCACCGCGCCTGGGTTCGCGCGAACAAGTCTCGGGATCTGAAGGACAAGCGTACCACCATCTCCGAAGCTGTGGACAAGTACGTCCCGGATGGTGCTCTCATCGCTATGGGCGGCTTTGGCCATATCCGCGTCTCCATGGTCGCCGTTTACGAGATCATCCGCCAGCGCAAGAAGCATTTGACGCTGCTTGGCAAGACAGGCGTACATGACGCTGACCTGTTGATCGGGTCTGGCTGCGCGGATCGCATCGAAGTCGCCTATGCCTTTGGCCACGAACTGCGCGGGCTATCACCGGCATCACGCCGGGCTGTGGAGACGGGACAGTGCAAGGTGATCGGTGAGATCAGCAATGCCGGTCACCAATGGCGTTTCCTGGCTGGCATGA
>JBFEPU010000055.1:0-12379 GCA_041549915.1 Anaerolineae bacterium
CAGTGAGGGAGGCAAACCATGTTGACGCGCTGCTTGTTGCTGTGCGTCTTGGCCTTACTGGGCGTATGTGGGGTCACAGCCTGCGGCTTGCCGGGCTCACCTCTGGCACCTACGCCGACAGCCATGGCGCCGACCGGTGGCGGCGGCAACGCCGACGTGTTGCAGGTCAGGGCAGTGCAGGCACCCGATGCCAGCTGGACGTTCCACGTCACGGTACAGCATCCGGACACCGGCTGGGACGACTATGCCGATGGGTGGGATGTGGTGCTTCCAGATGGTTCTGTCGTCAGACCCGATCCTGACAGCCCATTCACTCGGCTGCTACTGCACCCGCATGAGGAGGAGCAGCCATTCACCCGCAGCCAAGGCGCGTTGATCATCCCCGAGGGTGTCAGCGAGGTGCGAGTCCGCGCACATGACCTGGTGGATGGCTACGGCGGGCGCGAAGTGGTGCTGGATCTCACGGTTCCGGCAGGCCCCGATTTCACAGTGGAGCGGCAGTAGTAGGATCCTGGACCGCAGGACGCATTCCAGAGATTGCTCTGCCAGTTGATCGGCCTGCCCCGGGCGAGCCGGATCGACCGCTGCAAACGACAAAGGGGCTGCGCGCAGCTGCTCGCTGTTTGGCTGAAAGCCCGCTGAGCCTACGGCTCTCGCATCAGCACGACGAAGGCTCGGCCGTCCCGTTGCCTCCGGAAGGTATGGAGCGGCCGAAAGCCGGCCTTCTCATAGAGGTGCAATGCACGCTTGTTGAACTCGGCGATGGTAACGCGGAAGGCAACCGGACCAAACGCAAGCCGTCCAAAGTCAAGAACGGCACTGAGGTACGTTCTGCCAAACCCTCGACCGGTCAAGTCGGGTCGAAGCCCCATCCCGACATCGAGCCCGGGGGCCTCATAGTCGCCGCCGGGAACCTGAGCGTCCGGTCCGAAGCAGCAGTAGGCCACAAGCTCTCCCTGCTCATCTGTCATGGCGTAGTAGTTGTACTCTGGATCAAGCAGGCCCTGTGCATTCTCCTCGAGATGCTCAGGATCTGAGTTGTACATGTCGTAGGGACCAGCATAGCGCCAGCTGAGCATGGCACGAGCGTGCGCTTGGCTCATCGGCAAGAAGGTGAGGTTCATTGCCTCCAGATTCTCCGCAGAATGAATCACCAGCGTGTGTGCAGCTTATCCTGGCCAAGTCGGGAACTCTGACGATCGAGCGACGAGACGGATTGGTGGCTGTGCGGCGCGTTGCAGATACGCGAAGGACCGGCTACCGAACCCAGAGACGGCCGCCGCGATGGACGTATGCCGCGATGAGTTCCAGGCGGGTCGGCCATTCCTCGTCCTTCAGCGGCGACCCGCCGGACTGCGACGTTGTGTCTGACCCTCCGATCAGGGCCAGGCTGGCAACGGCAAGCAGGCCTGAGCTCTAGAGCGCACCCAATGCCACGAAACCGACAGGGCCATTGACCGACACTGGGCGACGCCTAATGGGTGTCGGCCTGGTGGATGCTGCCCAATCCAGAGGTACGCTGCTTCACCGTGGGGTTGCCATAATATTCCACGGACCCGACGCCAGAGAGCGTCACATCGAGGTCCTCGCTTGCCCAGACGCTGGCGTTGCCGGCGCCAGACATGGTCACACTGGCCCGCTGGCTTTCCAACTTGCCAGCTGCGTACCGTCCAGCGCCGCTGAGGCTCACTCTCTGCTCCTTCACCTTGCCCTGGATCTCGACTTGGCCCGCACCGCTGAGCTCCACATCTACGCTGTCAGCGGTCAATGAGCTGAAGGCGATATCACCGCCGCCCGCCAGCCGAACCGAGAAACTACCGGCCGTCAGGTCGCCGACCTCAACACGCCCAAAGCCAGCAACGGTCAACCCGCTGAGCTCCTTTACTGTGAGGTGGTAGCGGAGCCGGGGCCTCGTGAGGCTGGTTTGCAGGCCAACCCCCAGCCTTTCGAGAAATCCCCTGCCTATCCTCAGGATCAGCTCGCCATCCTGCACTTCGGTGTAAATCTTGCTCATCGTGTCTTCGTCAGTCTCGACGATCAGCAATTCCTGGTCGCCTTGCCGGATGTCAAGAACACCGAAATCCTGCATTCGCACGCGATGAAAGTTGCTTACTGCACGTTCTTCCTTGGCCATTCTACCCTCCTTGTGCTGTTTTGCCTGCATCATGCCCGTAGCCACCGCGACGGATGGCCCAGTTGTGGGCGTCCGACGCGTCGAGGCGCTCAGCCTGACCGAAGGTTCCCTCGACGTACAACTGCATCTGTCGACGGATCAGTTCCCGATCGTTCAGCGGAAAGGCCTCGTTAAGCCATCTCTCCGTCACATAGCCATACCGTCTGATGCGGTCATTGATCTTGACCGCGTAGCGCATTCTACGGTCGTCCGCACGTTGCACGCTGCGCAGCTTCAGAATCGCGGGGGCCAGTGCCACCAGCCAGGCGGCGATGCTCAGGATGCCATTCACCCATGGGTAGTACCGCCTTGCAAGCAACATGCCGATCCCAAATGCGCTTATGAGATATCCGTCCACCGCCGTCAGCTGAACATAAGTTACCTGCTGCCCCCAGCGCTGGAGATCGTTCTCAGCTACCGCTGGTTGCGTGTGCAAGTATGCATTGCCCCGGCGATGCGCCAACCACTTGGCCACAACGTACGCGATCGAGACGGCCACCATCACCACCGGGCCCAGGCCGACATCCAGGTTGAACTGAGTAAAGACCCAGTCAGCCAGCAACTCGGCCAAGATGGCCCCCAGGATGTCCGCAAGTATCTCGGTCATGTCATCGGCCTCCGGTGTTCCTGCGCGCCAAAACACGCGCAGCTGGGCACGCTGCGGTCTGTGACGGCCCACTGCAATTATACGCCACGGGGCGAATCGGTCAACACTCTGCGCTTGCCGCTTTCCCAAGCTCAGAGTCACGATGTCCTGTCAAGTGTGCGCCGCCGAGTTGGGAATCTTCGCGTTTTGGCTATAATCTAACTTCATGGCTGTTGACGTTGAATCCCTATCGCAGATGCCCTTCTTTTCCCGGCTTGGGGAAGATGCCCTGCGGCGAGTCGCGCTGCAGGTGCAGAAGCGCACGTTCTCGCCCGGGCAGCTGATCGTGCTGGAGGGTGAGTCCTGCGGTTCGGTATACCTCGTCGCGAAGGGCCTGGTCCGTGTGCGCCGCCTTTCTCCTGATGGCCGCGAGCAGGTACTGGCCTACCTCGGTCCGGGAGGCTCATTCAACCTCGTGCCTGCCCTGGATGGTGGTCCCAATCTGGCTACGACGGACTCTGTCAGGGAGGCTACGCTGTATGCCATACCTTGTCAGGCGCTCCGCCAGATGTTGCGTGAACATCAGGAGATGGCGCTTGCGATCTCGGAGCACCTGGCTGCGGAGGTGCGTCGCCTGAGCGACATGGTGGAGCTGCTGGCGTTGCACACCGTGCGCTCTCGGCTTGCGCGCTTTTTGCTGACCACTGCGCAAGATGCGGATTCTCCCAGGCCCTGGACGCAGCAGGACATCGCGGCCCACATCGGCACCGTGCGCGAGATGGTTGGGCGCAGCCTGAGGGCCTTCTCCGAAGAAGGATGGATACGCCGGCAGCGTGGGCGGATCATCATTCTAGATCGCCAGGGGTTGGAGCATGAGGCCATCGGTGTGTAGTGAACGAGAGGGCGGGGACGAGGTGTCGTGCCAAGCGCCATCGCGACACCCAGCGGAGGAGAGATGAGCGATTATCTCGCTGAGGCCCAGGCACTTAACGAGCGGCTGATCACATGGCGGCGCGACTTTCACAAGCACCCGGAGCTGGCGTTCAAGGAGACTCGCTCGGCCGCGATCATCGCCCAGCACCTGGAGCAGTGTGGCTATCAGGTGCGAACGGGAGTGGCACAGACAGGGGTGATCGGCCTGCTACAAGGGAAGGACGGTGGGCCGACAGTCGCGTTTCGCTTCGACATGGATGCCTTGCCGGTGGCTGAGGAGACAGGCGCGCAGTACGCCTCACAGGAGGCAGGCCGTATGCACGCCTGTGGTCACGATGGCCACATGGCGATGGGAATGGCGCTGGCCGAGCTTCTGGCTGCCCACAGGGACGATATTAGGGGCGCAGTCAAGCTGCTATTCCAGCCTGCGGAGGAGGGGGGCAACGGTGCCGAAGCGATGGTCGAGGATGGAGCTCTGGAGAGTCCGCGCCCCGACATCTTCCTGGCCTCTCACCTGTGGATCCAGAAGCCTGTCGGCACAGTCGATGTGACAGCCGGTCCGGTGATGGCAGCAGCGGAGAAGTGGGACTGCACCATCCGTGGACAGGGTGGCCACGGGGCGATGCCTCAGCAGACAGTAGATCCTATCGCCGCCGCTGGGCAGGTGATCAACGCCCTGCAAACGGTGGTCAGCCGCAATGTCTCTCCCCTGGATACGGCTGTGGTCTCGGTGGGGTCCATCCATGGGGGTGAGGCTTTCAACGTCATCCCCTCCGAGGTGACAATGAATGGCACCATCCGCACCTTCGAGCCGTCCACGCGCAAGTTGGTGTTGAGGCGCCTGCGAGAGGTGATCGAGGGAGTGGCAACCGCCTGCGGAACCAGCGCCGAGCTGGCGATCAAGCGGTTGACACCAGCGGTGATCAACGACGCTCAAGTGGTGAAGGTCGTTCGCCAGGCGGCAGAGGCGATCCTGGACGCGGCGCATGTCACCTCAGGGGAGCGGACTATGGGCAGCGAGGACGCAGCCTTCTTCTTGGAGCAGGTGCCGGGCTGCTACTTCTTCCTGGGGGCTGCCAATGCCGACCGCGGCTTGAGCTACCCGCATCACAACTCGCACTTTGACTTTGATGAGCAGGCGCTGGTGCTGGGTGTGGCCGTCCTGGTCAAGGCGGCAGAGCTGTACCTCATGTAGGACCGGATTGGGATTCGCGTTCGTAGCAGACATTGCATTGACGTACAGCAAGCCTTGGCAGACCGCGCGAGTCCGTACCAATCCGCTGCGCGGTTCTTCATCGCTGGCTCCACGCGAGCTTGGACTGGTCACAGTGACAATGGGGAACGTTTCTGAGCCCACAGGGCTCCAGTGGCCGAGATGAGCACTCGCGACGCAGGCACCATCCACGATGTGCTGGTTGTCGGAGCGGGGATTGCCGGAGCATCGGCCGCCTACTTCCTCGCCTGCGGAGGGCTGGACGTGGTGGTGCTGGAGCAACAGCGCCTCCCGCGCTACAAGCCGTGCGCTGGCGCGCTGCCGCGCAGCGCGTGTGAGCTGTTTGCCTTTTCCCTTGAACCCGTCGTCGAGCGCGAGATCACCTCGGCGCGTGTCTCATTGCGCGGGCAGAGAGAGATTTCCATTGATCTGCCCTTTCGCCCCGTCGTGATGGTGATGCGCGATCGCCTTGACACCTTTGTGCTCCAGCATGCCCGTGCACAGGTTGTCGAAGGGCAGAAGGTGAAAAGTGTCCAGGAGGAGGCATCGCAGGTTGCCGTTTGTACGGAGAGCGGGCGACAGTGGTTCGGCCGCTACCTGATCGCAGCTGACGGAGCGGCCTCTGTCACGGCGCGCGCTGTGGGACTCGGCAAGAAGCTGCGCATGGGTGCTGCCCTGGAGGCGGAGATCCCTGTCGATGGTGCACGCATGGAGGGATACAACGGCCAGGCGCTCTTCGTCATCGGTGTGGTGGAATGGGGATATCTGTGGGTGTTTCCCAAGCGGCGTCACCTCTCGGTCGGCATCGGGGCGCTGCGAAAGGGACGCGAGAAACTCGAGTCAATCCTTCGGGAGCAGATGGGTAAGCGTGGTCTGCCGCTAGACGGGGTCCCACTCCATGGCCATCCGCTGCCGGTGTATCGAGGCAGAGAGCAACTGCACACCCCCCGCACGCTGCTGGTAGGAGATGCAGCTGGGCTGATGGATCGCTTGACAGGCGAGGGCATGCGCCACGCGATACAGAGCGCCCGCATCGCCGCCGACGCGGTCCTGGGCGCCAGCCTGGACGGATACACGCGGCGAGTGCAGCGAGAGATCGGTAGCCAGTTGGCGCTCAGCGGGGTGTTGGCCAAGGTGGTCTACTCTTTCCCCGACAAAGCGTTCGCCATCGCGATGCGCAACCCGCGCCTGATCCTGGACTTTGCGCGGATGCTCTGTGGGCAGCTGACCTACCGCTCCGTGCTGCTCCGTTCGCCGCTGCACCTGTTGGGAGCGCTGTCTCACTGGGGACGACCGTGGAGCCCAGCGTGACCGGAGGGCTGGACACGAAGATTGCGCTATCGCTCCTGGCCCTGTGGCCTGACCGGCCAAAGCGGAGGTCTCGATGAGTGTACACGAGCTTGCAGGCAAAAAGGCTCCCCCGGAGATTCTGGTCCACGTTCCGAGGTTGGTCTCGGCCTACTACACGTTGAAGCCGGATCCAGACAATCCTGCCCACCGCGTGGCCTTTGGCACCTCCGGACACCGCGGGTCTTCACTGGATCACAGTTTCAATGAGCACCACATCCTGGCTACGTCGCAGGCCATCTGTGAGCTGCGGAGATCCAGGAAGATCAATGGCCCGCTCTACCTGGGAATGGACACACACGCGCTGTCTGAGGCAGCGATGCGTACCGCGGTGGAGGTCTTTGCCGCCAATGGCGTGGACGTTATGCTCCAGAGCGGTCTCGGCTATACTCCGACGCCGGTGATTTCGCATGCCATTCTGACCCATAACCGTGGCCGAACGTCCGGGTTGGCTGATGGCGTGGTCGTGACCCCGTCCCATAACCCACCCGAAGACGGCGGCTTTAAATACAATCCTCCCTCAGGTGGCCCGGCTGACACCCAGACTACGAAGAGCGTCCAGGATCGCGCCAACGACATCCTGGCCGCGGGCCTGAAGGGCGTCGAGCGCATGCCATGGGAGAGGGCCGTACAGGCCGCTACGACGCACGAGCATGACTATGTGGCGGCTTACGTCGAAGATCTGAGAAACGCCATTGATATGGAGGCCATCGCGGGCGCTGGGCTCGAGATCGGGGTGGACCCGATGGGCGGGTCCGGGCTGGCATTCTGGGATCCCATTGCCGAGACATATGGCATCAACATAGAGGTGGTGAACCGCAGGGTCGATCCTACGTTCTCGTTCATGACCGTAGACCACGATGGCAGGATTCGTATGGATTGCTCCTCGCGCTACGCCATGTCCGCGCTTATTGAGCTGAAGGACAAGTACGACATTGCCTTTGGCAACGACCCGGACTCTGACCGGCATGGCATCGTCACCCCGGGCACCGGGCTGATGAACCCCAACCATTACCTGGCAGTAGCTGTCTGGTACCTGTTCCAGAGGCGGCCTCAGTGGGGTCGCGAGGTGGCCGTCGGCAAGACGCTCGTCTCGAGCTCCATGATCGACCGCGTGGCGCGACACCTGGGTCGCACACTGTGCGAGGTGCCGGTGGGTTTCAAGTGGTTCGTGGATGGGCTGCTGGAAGGGTCACTCGGTTTTGGCGGCGAGGAGAGTGCCGGTGCATCCTTCTTGCGCATGGATGGCACAGTCTGGACCACCGACAAGGATGGCCTTTTGCTGGACCTACTGGCTGCGGAGATCATGGCCACCACCGGACGTGATCCGGCCGAACACTACGCGGCTCTGGAAGACCAGTTCGGCAGATCCGTCTACGAGCGCATCGACGCGCCTGCGACGCTGGCTCAAAAGAAAGTACTGGCTCGCCTTTCGCCCGAGATGATCGACGTGCACAAGTTGGCTGGAGAGGAAATCATCGCCAAGCTGACGCGGGCACCCTGCAACGACGCGTCCATCGGGGGATTGAAGGTCATCACGGAGAACGGATGGTTTGCGGCTCGCCCGTCTGGCACTGAAGAGGTCTACAAGGTTTACGCCGAGAGTTTCAAAGGCCCCGCCCATCTCAGGAGGCTGCAACAGGAGGCTCGGGCTATCGTCGCAGCGGCGTTTCAGGCGGCGGGGGTTGAATAGTTGCTGCTGCTCAATGTCATGTCCTCCACCGACTCTCAGGCAGAACTGTCCGTGGCGCAGAAAAGGAGGACAGGAGAGACGTGGAACCTACGATCGGTCCCATAGACAGCGTCGTAGGCGTCCGATGATCATAACCACAGCGGTTTGGGAGGTGTGAAGTGTCCTTTCCTAGCCCGTTCTACCGTTGGCGACCCCATCCCTGGCATGGCCTGGAAGTTGGGCCAGACCCACCACGCGTCGTGCATGCCTACATTGAGATCACGCCCTTCGATCTGATCAAGTACGAGATAGACAAGGTCACTGGCTACATGCGAGTTGACCGACCACAGCGTACGTCGTCACAGCCGCCCACACTGTACGGGTTCATACCACGTACCTACGGGGGCCCACGTGTGCTTGCCTTGTCACCCACCGCCAGTCGCGGCGATGGTGATCCACTGGACATCTGTGTTGTCAGCGAAAGGCCGCTTGCGCGCTCGGAAGTGATCCTGGAGGCCAGGGTGATTGGGGGCATTCAGGCCACGGATGGTGGTGAGGCCGACGACAAGATCATCGCCATCCTGGAAAACGACAGATTCTGGAGAGACATAGACGATGTCTCGCGGTTGCCCGATATCCTGGTCGAGCGAATGCGGCACTACTTCGCTACCTACAAAATGGTGCCCGGCGAGGCATCGCAGATGTCCATAGAGGGAGTATACGGCCGCGATTATGCTCTGCAAGTGGTGGCGGCGGCCATGGAGGACTACACCGAAGCTTTTGGTGGCTAGGAGTTGATGCGAGAGGTCAGAGCAAGGGATACTTTGCTGACCGGTCAGTCAGGGCAGCAGGGGCGATGTGGCAGTCTACCCCGCTCTTTCAGCAGCCCATGGGCAGACTGTGGCAGTCAAGGCCAGGCCGTGACCCGGGTGGAAGGCACCGGGAAGCTGACGGGCTTGGGCTGGTGTGCAAGTATGGAGGCCGATAGGCCAGGTCCCGCCCGACCGATCCAACCGGATGTATCGCGTATGTCTGGGGAGCCATCCTGCGTGCCCGCCGATTGGCAACTGCTGGAACGGTTGCACGACCTTGAACCCGGCGGGGCTTGAGATCGTCAGCTGTTGTCAGGCGCAGTGAGCACATCCTCCAGTGCCTGTCGCAAGGTCGGGTGACGGAACTCAAAACCATCACGCAGCAGTTTTCCGGGGATGACTCTCTGACCCTCGAGCACTGCATCGGCGAACTCTCCAAGCGCTATCTTCAGCACAAAGCCGGGGACGAACGGCACCAGCACTCGCTTACCCAGAACTTCCGCCAATGTGTGTGTCAACTCTGTGTTCCGCACGGGGTGAGGAGAGGTACAGTTGACCGGGCCGTCAATCTGCTTGCTCGCCAGCAGGTGAAGGATTGCATTGGCCAAGTCTGCCTCATGGATCCATGAGAACCATTGTTGCCCACTTCCCAGAGGACTTGCCAAGTATAGCTTGAAAAGGGGCAGTAGTTGGCTGACCACGCCGCCTCTCCGTCCTACCACCAGACCAAAACGGGTGATGACCACCCGAGCACCGAACTCTCTTGCCTTGAGCGCCTCGGTCTCCCAGTCAAGCGCCACCTGAGCCAAAAAGTCCCTACCAGCAGGCTCGTCCTCCTCCAAAACCTCATCTCCATGGTAGCCATAGTATCCAACCGCCGAAGTGCTGAAGAGATGGGTCTCTTTGCCCTTTCTGCTTCTGAGCGCTTCAACCACATTTCGGGTGGTCAGTACCCTGCTCTCGCGGATGGCCCGTTTGGCTCGGCTGGTCCACCGCTGAAAGATTGAGGCCCCCGCCAGGTTAATGATAGCATCATGCTCTGCCAGCTGTTCCTGCCAGGGGCCTGGCTTGGTCGAGTCACCAGCCACGCGTCCAACACCGGGGGCCAAAGGTCGCTCCTTCTGGGTTGACCGGTCAAGGACAGTGACCTCATGCCCGTTGGCCGTGAGCACCCTGGTCAGATTCGTGCCAACAAAACCCATGCCACCCGTCACGAAGATTCTCATCTTGTCATTCCTCTCTTCGCTCATGCAGTTCCAAGTCGGTTGCCGTCAGGGTGATGATATCGAAACGAGAGGACTAGTCAAGCTGCGCGACAACCTTGAGATAGCTTGCTTTGCCGTAACCGCTACGGCTCGGGCAATGCTGTGGTTGAGACTATGGTGCTGCAGGACGGTCCGGTGTAGCACGGATCACAGCCTCTCGCGCCCTTTGTCGATGCGCGCATGCTCAATTGACTGCCCCCTCCCCCTCCAATATACTCTCCAGTACACAGAAGGAGAAACGTGCTCGTTCTTGCCGTCGCCGGCCTGATCATGGCCATCAGCTTTCTGGGGATGGTACACCTGGGCGACCTGCGCGGGCACATCGCGCCGTTCTTGGGGCTCAATGGTCTTGCCTGGGTGGGCTACGCGCTCGCGATTTGGTGGCTGCCGCTGAGGCTGCCTCAGTGGGGCAGGCGCCGTAATGCCCTAGTGCTCATCGCCGGCTTTGGTCTCCTTTTTCGGCTCATTGTGTTGCTCACCACGCCGCCCACTCTGTCGGATGATGTGTATCGCTACATCTGGGACGGGCGGCTGGCCAATGCTGGTGTGAGCCCCTACTCCTATGCCGTTGGGTCGCGGCAGCTGGACCGGCTGGATTCGCCCGAACGAGCACGGGTCAACCACCAAAGCATGGCCTCGCCGTACCTGCCAGTGGCTCAAGCGCTTTTCGCCCTTGTCTACCGGGTTGCGCCAGACAATCCTGGCGCTTTCCAGGTCGCCGCGGTCGTATTCGATCTGCTTACCTCTTGCCTGATCATCGACCTACTGCGACGCTTGAGGCGTCCGCCCGCATGGGCACTGGTCTATCTCTGGAACCCGCTAGCGATCGTTGAGTTTGCCCACGGGGCCCATGTGGATGCATGGATGCTCTTCTTGATGATGGCCGCCTTCTGGTTCTGGATTGCCGCACGCTCGAGAGGGCTGTCGATTCTGGCTCTGGCTGCTGCCACTTTGACAAAGGGGATACCGATACTGGTGGCTGCTGTGCTCGGACGTCGGTGGGGCAAGGTTTACACTGCCGCCTGCATACTGCTGGCGGTGGTCGCTTGCGTGCCGTTCGCTGCGCGGGCGGGTTGGGGGCTGGCAGGCCCGCTGGATGGCACAGGCGTGTTCGGTGCACTGCGCATCTATGCCCAGGAGTGGAACTACAACGGCGGGCTGTATCACTGGTTGGAGGTCGCGATCACAGGCTACCGCACAGCGGGCGCAGTGCCTCCTGAGATTGTGGGCTGGGAGCCCATCTCCAAAGCCAAGTGGATTGTTTCGATTGCCCTGGGGGTGGTGCTGCTAGCCATCTGGCGGTCAGGCCACAGCGGATTGGGCGATCTCGACCTTCTGCGGCTTGCGCTGGTGCCTCTCGGAGCGTACCTGCTGCTCACGACCACAGTGCACCCCTGGTACTTGACGCTCATCTTGCCGTTCCTGCCCTTTTTGCCGTCCCGCCCAGGCAGCAACCGCAACCCGGGGCGATTCCTGTGGCCCTGGCTGTACCTGTCGGCGGCGATTTCCTTGTCCTACCTCACCTATCTTGATCCGGCGAATCTCCGCGAGTACGCTGCTGTGCGTCTTAGCGAGTACCTTCCCTTCTACGCGCTCCTGATTTGGGCCGCCTGGCCAGCCATCTCTGGCGCTCGACAGCTTGAACGAGGCTGACCACCGCCACGTAGGCAAACCCTGCTGCATACAGGAGCATCCAGGGAACCGTGCCTTGGTCGACCCTGGACACAATCACCACGGCCAGGGCGAAGGCAGCCATGCCCAACTCACCCCACACAAGAGCGTCCAAGTCCAAGGCGTACCTGCTGTGGACCCATCGGTCGCCCATGTCGCGCAGGGCGAACTTGGGCGTGCGTTGAAAGGCGTGTTGCCGGCCCAAGATCGCATTCAGGACCGCTCGCGCGTTGCTCAGGGCGATGCCAGTGCCCAGGAGTACCAGCAGGGGCAGAGCGCGAAGGTGCTTGATCCACTGCCTGCCAGTGGATAACTCGGCGACCGCATACAGCAGGGGCGGCCCCACGGCTGCAACCACAAGCCACGGCGTGGTCGCTAGCACCCAACTCTGGCGCACGTTGAGTGGTACTGTGAGCAGCACCATGGCCAGCATCAATGGGTGCACAAGATAGCCAGTCAGATGAATGATGCCCTCCAGCTTCACTGCCCAGGGCTGATCGGACCGAACGAGCGGCCCGACGAGTCTCATTGCGGTCTGGATGCTGCCCTGTGCCCAACGGGCCTGCTGGCGCTTGAACGCGCCTACCTGGGCCGGCAGCTCAGCAGGTACGACCACGTCTGGCAGATAGTGGATGCGCCAGCCCCTGAGCTGGGCTCGGTAACTCAAGTCGAGGTCTTCCGTCAAGGTATCTGCTCTCCAGCCGCCA
>JBFEPU010000056.1:0-12345 GCA_041549915.1 Anaerolineae bacterium
GAGCTACTGCGCCAGAGTGCCACCGATACGTTGTTCCTGACCTGGGAGTGGCAGCGGGCGTGGTGGGATGCTTTTGGAAGCAACAGGAGCTTGCGCCTGCTGACCATCCGCGGTGCTGGTGGGAATCTGAGCGCTATCGTCCCGCTCTTTGTGCAGGATACCTTGCTCGATCCTGACGCCTCTCTGCCAGAGATCAACATTGAGAATCCCTCGGTCCTGCCAAGGGCAGAAGCGCGGCGCACCGTCCATTGGGTGGGGGGAAGCGAGGTATCGGACTACCTTGACCTTGTTGCGCTGGCGGAATCGAACAGGGGCGCTTGTGCGGCATTCCTCGACTATCTTGCTGAGCGAGAAGACTGGCAAATCCTTGACCTGCACTCTGTTCCTTCTGTGTCACCTACGATCTCCACAGTGGCCGAGTTGGCTCGAGCGCGAGGCTGGGAGGTCCAGCGAGTCAGGGAGGATGTCTGTCCGGTGTTGGAATTGCCCGACACGTGGGACGGGTACCTGGCAGAGCGACTGGACAAGAAGAAGCGTCACGAGCTGCGGCGCAAGATGCGCAAGGCAGAGCGAGAGACTGACGTGCGCTGGTATTGGGTTGAGCCCTACAACCTGGATGTCGGCCTGCAGGTCTTCTTTGAACTACATCGGGCCAGCGACCCGGACAAAGGTTCCTTCATGACCAAGCGGATGGAGGGTTTCTTCCGGGGCGTGTCGCAAGCGGCTCGGGACAGCGAATGGCTCCGTCTCGCCATAATGCGCTTTGATGGGCACGCTGTGGCGAGCCACCTCTGCTTTGACTATGGCGAAGACAGACTGGTATACAACTCCGGCTTTGACGTCGACACCTATGGTGACCTGTCGCCCGGCATTGTGCTGATGGGCTACCTGATCGAGGACGCAATCAAGAGCCGGTTGAGGCGCTTTGACTTTTTGCAGGGAGGCGAGCGCTACAAGTACGACCTGGGAGCGACGGATACGGAAGTTGTGCGCGTCTTTGTCCGGCGCTAGGCGATCAACCAGGGCACTTGCGACGCACTTGTACCCCCTTCCGGCAGCTCGTCAGGGCTGCTGGGCAAAAGTGCGTCGCGCCTAGTGGTGGAGCAGGCTACCAGCGATAGCGCACGGTGTATTCGACGATCTCCTCGCCGTCGGACGGCACGTCCACGTGGTATTCGATAGTGCGAGAATCTGTCTTGACATGCTCGTGGGTTTCGCTGATGATCTCCCATTCAGTCCAGCGGTACATGTGCTCCACAATGCGCACCTCGATCGCCTCATCCTTGTGGTTGCGGACAGCAATCTAGAAGCTCTCTTCTATGCTTCGCGGGCCCAGCTTGACGAACTCTGTCTGCTTGCGCTCACCCACAATGTCAAAGGCATCGCCGATGTACAGACGCACTCTTTCATCTTTCGGCGTGTGGTCGATGCTATCCTCGCCGATGAACTGTGTGCTTCCGTCGATGTCTTCCTTGTAGACGCGTACAGTCCCCTTCGGCAACGGTATGCCCAGCCCGGCCTCTTCGCTATTCTCAAACTCCAGCATGACCATCACCTTGCGGTTGCCCGTGCTTCCGTAGCCTGGCTCGGTGATGGGGGTGTAGCTGAAGAAGGGTCTCTGCGATCCGTCGTAGACAAAGAACTTTTCTGCGGACACGCCCGCTGCAGTGGTGAACTCGATCTGTTTGGTCTGGCGGTCTTTAACCGTGACGGGACGCTGCACTTGGTACAGATGGTATTCGAAGAAAGCTCGCTCTTCAACCGACGGTGCCTTTGCCGCGGTGGGCGCCACGAGGGCCTCGACCTCGGCGTAGGCGAATACATCGGGTGCGCGGTGGATATCTCCGGCTATGAGCTTGAGCTTGGCGTCCGTGTATGCAGCCCCGCTATTGTTGTTCAGGGTAATCCAGCCTTCCAGATCAAGGTTCTCATCGGCCTGGTCCAGTAGTAGCACATAGTCGGCCTGCCAGTTGATACCCTGGGTCATGTAGGTCACTTCCACATTGTGTGTCCCGGCCTCGGCCGCCTCCAGCTGCCAGAGCAAGGTGGGCCTGGTGATCAGGCCCTCAGGCAGGGAGGGGAAGCTGAACTCCCGCACGCGATCCAGCTTCACGACCGTAACCTGGCCGTCCTGCGCCTGCAGAATGATGTCCTGCGCACCGCTCAGCAGTCGGCCACTGTACGCGCTGCCGTCTTCGGTGATCAATTCGATGTCCTGATCCACATACTTCTCGAGCAACTTCTGGCTGCCAATGATGTCGTACTCATAGTTCTGTTCAAGTACGACCGTGCCAGTAGGGTCGGTCAGTGAGCGGAACAGGACGCTGGTTGGATTGATCAAGGCGGCCACGTCCTGGAAGGCAACCTCATTCAGTCCCTGCTCGAGCTCCAGGGTGCGCCGCTCCTTCACAACCGCTAGATTCTGGTTGTACACCGTCAGATCCACGCCCATGGTCTGCGCCTCGAGCTTGGGTTGGGAGACGCAAGTCACCGCTGCGGAGAACAGGGCTAAACACAAAGCCAAGACAAGGCCAGAGCTCTTGTATTTCGACATGCGATGCACCTCCTGTGGAGTTATCTGTGAGTGCCTGCCCTCAGGTCAATCTGTAGACGTCTTACAGCCGCCTCCCGTTCCCTAGGGGGCGTCGCACTAACCATCCTTTCGGCTCCAATCGTAGGGGATTTCATCAGTGTGAGGGGGCAGGCGATATTCATCAGGCTCATCATAGTTGTACACCTCCGTTGGCACGTTCACGATGAGGGTCATGTCCTCGCTGATGCCTTTGAAGCCATGAAAGACTCCTCTGGGGATGGTGAGCATGATCGGGTTGAGACAACCCATGAAGAACTCACTGACCTCTCCGCGCGTGGGGGAGCCTTCACGGGCATCATACAGGACGACCTTCGCCATCCCCTGTATGCAGACGAAATGGTCTGTCTGCAGCTTGTGATAGTGCCATCCCTTCACCACGCCGGGATACACGGCGGTGACATAAACCTGGCCGAACTTGACGAACTCTTCCCAGTCGCTGCGCATCAACTCCATCAGGTAGCCGCGTTCGTCTGGGATCAGGCGCAGTCTGCGTACTCGGACACCTTCGATCATCGCAACTCTCCTTTGCTGCAAACACATCTGAGTAATGTGGGCTCATCGCGGCCGCAGGGCCGCCGGAAGCGTGCCACAGAGCCAGGGCGCAGCCCAATGGGCCTTCTTCCTGAGGAGGTCCCCAGCAAGAGAGTATCCGAACAGGACCGTGACAGCCACCTCTGAGGCAGTAATTGGTGCTGTGTGTGTCGCGCTCGTCCACGTCAGCGCGCAGAAGGACGGCAATCGCTGCTGCTTCATCGATCTGTTGAGGAGTCATTGGTCGCAAAAGCTGTCTACGGAGAAGGCGCAGCAACACAGTGGCGAGAGCGCAGCCAGTGCTCAAGCATACATACTATGGGCAACCTGAGACTGAGTCCTTGGCCAGCGCGGAGGTGCTGCCGCAGATTCGTGCTGCCACGTGCAGTCATCCACCCATCCGTCACTGCCGCCGTTGCGCCGGGCGGCGTCTAACGCTTTAGTTCCTCGCGCACAGTGTCGTAGAGCTCCTGAGCACCGAGTTCCCTCAGCGTGTAGCAGGGGGCCCCCATCCTGTCGGCCAGCTGCCGTGCCAGGCCCCGATCCAGGGACTCGTGCTCAGTGTTGATGACCACAGCGCGGATGCCGCTGTACTTGATCAGCCCCGCAACCCGCAGGGCCTCTTCATGTGGAGGCAGGCCAGTCACGGAAACGTTTCCCGCACCATCTGTGAGCAGGATCAACAAGGGCATCACTTCCGCGTTCTTGCGGCGTTCTCTCTGCAAGACCTCGTGAGCCAGCAGCAGGCCTGCTGACAGAGGCGTTTTGCCCCCGACAGGGATGTCTTTCAGGATCTTTCTAGCCAACTCAACGCTGGCGGTGGGTTGAAGCAGCAGATTGGCGCTTTCTCTCTGGAAGGTGATCAGCGCCACCTGGTCCCGCTTCTGGTAGGCGTCGAGCAGGAGAGACAGGATGGCTCCCTTGGTGGCTTTCATGCGCTCTTCGGCCGCCATCGACCAGCTGGCGTCAACGACGAACAGGATGAGGTTTGCAGCGCGCCGAACGCGCACTTTGCGCCGCAGATCGGATGCGACGACAGCAAGGCCGGCGCCCTCGGCACGGCGATGGATCTGGTGCGGCGCAGCCTCCCGAACGGTGGCATCGACGGCAATGTCGACGAACTTGCCCTGCGCATCACGACTGGAGACATAACGCCCGCGTTTTCGGGTGGTCTTGGTGAAACTGCGCTTGCCCTGTCCCTTGCGGACCATGCGATCGAGAGGAGTTTGCAGGCGGCGCGGGCGGAAGGAGGAGCCAACTTCGACAGGCATGTCGGCCTGTCTGATGTAGGCAAGGGGCGTGGCATCGGCGTGGTGCCCCATCAGCGGGACACCGGAAGCTGCTACTTCGCGCGAATCAGGCTCGGGTGCTTTTTTTTTACTGCATCAGGCTCGGCTTGCAGCTCAGAGTCAACGCACACATCGGCGCCGGCCATCTCCAGCCGCTGTTCGAGCCGTTCGAACTGGAGTTCCGTTTCTTGGAATGGCTTTTTCTTGAGACGATGTGGCAGAGCCAGCTCAGCAGCCAACAGAATGTCCACTTCACTGACGGCATCACGGCCCTCAAAGGCAGCATGTGCAAGCGCCGTCTTGAGGATGACAATGTCCGCCCGATGGCCGTCCACGTCAAACTCCGCCGTGAGCTCGGCAATGGCGAACAGATCATCCTCAGTATAGGTTACCTGGGGAAGCAGGCGCCGCGCCTGTTCAATGCGCCGCGACAGCGCCTCTTCCTGCGGTTGCCAGAGTTCATAGAACGCAGCGGGGTCCTGCTCATACTCCGTCCACCGGCGCAGAATCTCTACTCGTTGCGGCGCATCATGGATGCCCTTGATCTCCACACAGAGCGCGAAGCGGTCCAAAAGCTGCGGGCGCAGCTCCCCTTCCTCGGGATTCATCGTGCCCACGAGCATGAAGCGGGCGGGATGGGTGAAGGAGATACCCTCTCGCTCAACCACGTTCACGCCCATCGCTGCAGAGTCGAGAAGGAGATCAACGACGTGGTCGTCCAACAGATTCACCTCATCAACGTAGAGCAGGCTCCGGTTGGCGGCAGCCAAGACCCCCGGCTCAAACTGCCGTTCACCCTTCTTGATCGCCAGCTCAAGGTCGAGGGTGCCCACTACGCGATCCTCAGTAGCACTCACCGGAAGATCCACAAACTGGGTGCGTCGCTTGACCGCTGGCAGGCTTTCCTCCGTCGTCAGTCGGGTCCGGCACTCGTCACATAGGGTCTCCGTCACGTCCGGATCACAATTGAACGGACAGCCTTCCACAACATCAACTTCCGGCAGGAGCGCAGCCAGCGCGCGAGCTGCCGTTGACTTCGCGGTGCCCCGCTCGCCGCGGATCAGAACGCCGCCAATCTGTGGACTGATGGCGTTGAGGATCAACGCTCTCTTCATTTTCTCTTGGCCGACGACGGCCGTAAAGGGAAAGAGGATCATCTGCGCAGCATTCCTATCTGGCAATAACCGGGTGAAGTATACGTCATCGGTAAGGCCAAGTCAAGTAGATTGCGCGGCGCCGCTCTGCTGCCGGCTGGGTGAAGCGAGCGCCCGCCAGGTTTCTGACCGTGGATTGGGGATGATGGGTGCAAAGTGCTCAGGCAAACGTTGAGGTGTCTGGTCTCATGCACTGATATCTGTTCGCATCTCACCAAGCTGCCACAGGGCCGCCCAGGCGCTGAGACGTGTTATGGCCGGTTCGGAATTGCTTGTGCGCGGGCTTGATTGCCACTGGCAGGTAGGTCGTGAGCAACGCATTTGGCCGAAGCCGCAACGTCGCTTCGGGACTTGGTGAGGGCGTTACAGGGAGGAACTCTGACGTGGCAGTCGAAGTTGCTTCAGGTGGCTCTGCGGTAGGCGTTGGCGTCACTGTCGGCGGCAGGGGCGTTTCTGTGGGCGGCAACGAGGTGTATGTGGGTGTGGGCGTGGGAGGCAGCAACTCCCACCACACTGCGATAACGGCCAGACCAGTATGTTCGAAGTACTCCACTCGGAGAACGTGCTCGCCTTCGGTGAGGTAGATCTGACCCGAGTAGGTCTGCACTCCTGTCTCACGCCATTCATCGATCACGGGAGTTTCATTTACCCATACTCGCACCCCATCATCGGCAAGTGCATAGACGCGATAGATGCCTTCGCGCCAAGGGACCGACCTCGTCCATCTCACGGAGAAATCGTCCTCGGGCATGCCGAAGGCTGGTGGCCCGCGCCCCCAGTCAAAATCCGGCGTGCGGTCGTTGACCACCAGAAAGGGCGGCTCGCTGAGGGTGGCGTTGCTGTAGTATGTGCCCTCCCAATCTGGATAGGATAGCACGGCGTCCGGACCTCGATACTCCCACCATACCCTGGCATGTGCACTGCCCTGCCCGTCGAAGTATTCCACCTTCACCAGGTGAGAGCCGGCGCTCAGATAAGCATCGGCGCCATAAAGGGCACCGGTGCTCTCGTGCCACTGGTCAATGATCAGATGTTCATCCAGCCACACACGAACACCGTCATCTACCTGCGCATTGAAGTGGTATGCTCCTGTCTCAAACGGCCATCTGCCCGTCCATCGCACTGCAAAGTTGTCCAACGGCAGGCCCTCCACAGCCGCTCCGGCTTGCCACTGGAAGTCAATGACCGGATCGGCGCGCGCCACCGATGGGTTTCCACTAAAGGTGGTGTTGGCGTAGTATTCCCCTTGCCAGGCAAGTGCAGGCTCAGTCGGCGTGAGGGTTGCTGTAGGCTCCGCAGTTGGGGCAAGAATGCGGACCACATCGGCGAGGATTGTATTCACCGCAGTAGGGCTGGCCTGACCAGTGCTCTCGATCAGATCACCGATCTGGATGTCGGTCAGCTGCGCTGGCTGACCGTTGCGCAGGATCTGCGTGGTACCCAGGATCACTACGGTCTCTGCCTGGCCCTCAATCGGCCTAAGCTTGATAACACGAGCGCTGGCTGCGACATTCTCAACGTGTCCCAGTACATAGACGGCGGGCGACGGTGAGGGTGTGGCAGAAGCAATGGGTATGAGTGTCGCCGCTGCTGTAGGCATCAGCGTCGGGCTGAATGTGGCGATGGCCACTCTGCCAAAGTCAGGCGAGTGGGCGACCAGCCAGATTTCGGGCATGTTCACCCACTGGTCAGTCCTGGGTAGAAGGAAGAGTGCCACAAAGTTGCCTGCAGCGTCGACGAGGGCGGTGGTGATCTCCTCACTGTCCCTGGGCGATGAGTCGGGGGCGGCCAAGCCAATGACTATGCGTTCTCCTGGACGCCAGTTCTGGCCTACTACCCTGAGCGTCGTCCCGGGCTGGGCCTGCATAGAGTCCAGAGTCACAGATGGAGTCCCGGCGCGCCGAAGGCCGCATGCTGCGCTCAGCATCAGGCAGACAATCATCAGGATGACTGTCGAGCAGCGTGGCTTGTGGGTGACTGCTTTGCTTGTCAATGGCTGGGCCTCTTGTGCAGATGGTTGACACCTCGGATGGCTCTGGGTGAAGCTGAAGAGGTGTGCTAGGTGTTCTTGTCTCATGCTTCAGACGATGCAATGGCCGATTTGTTCCCAGCATGGGTCCGGCTTCGCAGTCAAGAGTGCCAGATGGGTACGCCTGGTCTGCTATTGCTCCAGTATGATGGTCACCGGCCCGTCGTTGTGAATTTCGACCAGCATATGCGCCCCGAATTGCCCACAGGCTACAGGAACGCCGCGTTCGACAAGCAGTTGTGCCACCCGCTCCACCAAGGGCTCAGCGACCTCAGGGGGGGCTGCCTGCGTGAAACTGGGTCGTCGACCCTTGCGGGCGTCACCGTACAGAGTGAACTGTGCTACGACCAGGGCTTGGCCACCAACATCCAAGATTGAGTGGTTGAACTTGCCGTCTGTGTCCGCGAATATGCGCAGATTGGCGATCTTGTTGGCCATCCACTGGGCTTCCTGGTCGCTGTCACCTTGGGCGATGCCCAGCAGGACGACGAGGCCGGAGCCGATCTGCCCCACCGCCTTGCCCTCAACGCTCACCTTCGCCCGTGTCACCCTCTGCACGACTGCTTTCACGGTCTGCTCCTGTTGCCTACTGACTGCTGCACCGATGCCATGCCCGTCCCAGGCAGCCGGTCGACCACAGCCTCCAGGCGTCTTGCCTCTGGACACGCGATAGGGTATGATGGAAGTGTCTGGGACATCATCGGCTTCTGTCCTTTTCACGCCAGCTGTTTCTTGGACGGGTCAAGGCAGAGCCTCGGGCGTGGGATATGATCAAACTACTGATGACTTGGGATATCAAAGACGGGCATGACCGTGAGTACGTGCAATTCATCATGCAAGAGTTCGGGCCAGCTATGGCCGAGGCAGGGCTGCATCTGACGGATGCCTGGCTCAAGATGTACGGAGAAGGACCGCAGGTCTTGGCTGGAGGGATCACGGAGACACTGCAGCGCATGCATGAGATCCTGGCCAGCAAAGAATGGCAGGAGTTGGAAGCCAAACTCCTGACCTTTGTAAGCAACTATGAGCGGCGAATCGTCGAAGCTACGGGCGGGTTCCAGTTCTGAGTGTCGACGGTCTCCCCGCGACGTGATGAGAGGCGGCGGTGCTAGTCCGCCGCCTCTTTCTTGGGCGTGCTGCTCTCCGCGGCAGGCAAGGCCTTTTTCTCCTTTGGTTCTTCCGGTGCCTTGAGTTCCTTTGGTGATGGCCTTGAACTGGAAGAGAGTTGACGGTTGTCGGTGATGTAGAAGCCGGAGCCCTTGAAGATGATGCCCACGGGCTGAATCAAGCGGCGGACTGAACCGCCACACTCAGGGCATTCCTCCAGTGGTTCGTCGTCAAAGTGCTGTATGCGCTCAAAACGGATACTGCAAGAGTCGCATTTGTATTCATACATGGGCATTGGTGTACATGCACCTCCTCATGCTTCTGTGCAAAGGAGATTGTACCACAAATCCGATCAAAGTGCAACCAAATCACCGACTCGAATTGACAAGGCAGAGGATTCTGCTACAATGTGTCTGCAAGCCACTTCTTGGTTCGGGGCGGTGCTTCCGTTCGGAGATGGGGTCAAGACAACTCCGACCCCACCATCACCCCCTCAACGTGATGCAGAAAGGAGGCGATCGGAATAAGCGATCTTCCCCGGCAGTAGGCCCTTTGGCGACCGACAGGGAAGCGGTTTCGGCCTTGTGCCCATCCTTCGGGATGACCGAAAAGTTCTGTTCCTTGACGTGTCGCGGTATGCTCCGCTTGTGATTCCACATTCCGAGGAGACTGTAAATGGCGAGTGTAACCTATGATCGCGTCACAAAGCGTTTTGGTGACGTGGTCGCTGTCAGCGACATGAATCTGGAGATTCCAGACAAAGAATTTTTGGTTTTGGTGGGCCCATCGGGCTGCGGAAAGAGCACGGCATTGCGTCTTCTGGCAGGGCTGGAAGAGATCACCGCGGGTACCATCAAGATCGGCGATCGTGTGGTGAATGATGTTGCACCCAAGGACCGGGACATTGCCATGGTGTTCCAGAGCTATGCGCTGTACCCTCATATGAGCGTGTATGACAACATGGCGTTTGGCCTGAAGCTGCGAAAGACGCCCAAGGATGAGATAGACACGCGCGTCAAGGAGGCAGCCGAGATTCTCGGGATACAGACTCTCCTGCAGCGCAAGCCGAAGCAGCTATCTGGCGGTCAGCGGCAGCGCGTGGCGCTGGGGCGCGCTATCGTGCGCAATCCCAACGTCTTTCTGATGGATGAGCCACTGTCCAACCTCGACGCCAAGTTGCGCGTGCAGACCCGCGCCGAGATTTCGAAGCTGCACCAACAGCTGCAGACCACTTTCATCTACGTGACCCACGACCAGACAGAAGCTATGACCATGGGCACGCGCATCGCGGTAATGAGGGCCGGCATCCTGCAGCAGGTGGATACGCCGCAGAGCCTCTACGATATGCCGGATAATATCTTTGTGGCCGGGTTTATTGGCAGCCCCGCGATGAACTTTTTCAATGTCACGGTCTCCGGCACCAAGGAGGAGATGTACGTTGATGGGGCAGGCTTCAAGCTGCGCGTCCCGCCGGACAAGGCGAAGGCTCTGGGCGACTATTTAGGCAAAGAGATGATCTTTGGCATCCGGCCAGAGGACATCCATGACCTCCAGTACTCGCCCCCGGGCATCACGGCAGAGATGCTCACCTGCGATGTAGACGTGACCGAGCTCATGGGTAGCGAGGTCTATGTCTATCTGCTCAGTGATTCCAAGAGCTTCATCGGTCGCTTTGATCCGAGAACTTCGGCTCGGGTCGGGCGCAAGGTGGATGTGGTCTTTGACATGGCCAACGTTCACTTCTTCGACCGAGACTCGGAGGGAGCAGTTCGTTAGTCATCGCCACACACAAGAGGGGATGGGGCATGCCTCATCCCCTCTTGTCTTCTGGGCACACTTCACAGCCTGATCTCCTTCCAAGCTCCCCGGCGGAACAAAACGTAGATCAACCCGGCTCTGGCGGTCCAGTCTACGGCCGTCCCGAGCCATACTCCATTCAGCCCCCATCCGAACACAATGGCGAAGAGGTAGACGATGGGCACGCGAAACAAGAGCGTGCCTACCAGTGTGGCGTACATTGGTGTTCGCATGTCTCCAGCGCCACGAAGGCTGCCAGAGATAACCATCAGCACCGCGATTGGCAGCTGCTCAAGCGCTCCGATGCGCACGGCACTGCCGGCAAGGCTCAGGACATCGGGAGTACTGCCAAAGAAGGCCGCAAGGGACGGCCCGAACAAGGCGAAAATGACTCCCACAGTGCCCATCACAGCCAAGCTGAAGCGCATGGAAGTACGGATGCTCTCTTCAGCCAGGTCAGGCTCCTTGGCTCCCAGCGATTGGCCAACAAGCGTGGTGCTAGCTACGCTCAGCCCATGGCCGGGCATGAACGACAGCGATTCCACGTTGATGGCGATTTGGTGCGCGGCCAGCGCCACTTCCCCCAGTGCAGAGACGATGCGCATGAAGAGAATGAAACCAAGGCGTCTGAGCAGAGAATCGCCGGCACCTGGCAAACTGAGGCGCACGATAAGTGCAATCAGCTGCCGATCAATCTGCAGGATGTCGCGCAGCCGAACGCGCAGGAAGCGATGGCCACGCATGATCAAGCCGAGCGCCAGGATGCCACCCAACAGTCGCGCGGACGCGGTACCCACTGCAGCCCCAGCGAGCCCCAGGGCAGGCAGGGGCCCCGCACCAAAGACCAATGCGGCTGCCACCAGCACGTTCCAGATGTTCATGATCAGGGTGATCGCCATCGGCGTTTGTGTATCACCCGCGCCACGCATGATCCCATTGAGCACCAGCATTGGGAAGCCAAGCAGGGAGGTGAACAGGATCACCTGCATGTACATGGTGCCCAGCTCGACGGCTCTTTCGCTCGCTCCCATGAGTTCCAAGAGAGGAGTGGCCATAGGCCACAGGATAAGTGTGGTCACGAGGGAAAAGAGAACCGCGATGGCAACTGACTGGGCCGCGATGCGGCGCGCCCGTTCATAGTCTTGCGCCCCCCAAGCGTGGGCGACAAGAGCCGTCGTGGCAACCGACACAGCAGAGAAGAGTTGGTTGGCCGCGTTGAGGAACAACCCACCCAGGCTGACTGCTGCCAGTGCAGCTGGATCCTTGAGCCGACCGATCAGCAGCGTGTTGACGATGAAAACCATCGTCACGAGAAGGTTCTCCGCCACTGCAGGAAGGGCCAGTTGGATGATGTTGCGTGGGATGTTCTCGCGGGTCAGGACGAGCGCGGGGGCAGCAGTTGGTCCCTTGGACGACTGACGCGCGGTCAAGGCGAATTCACGGTCCTTTCATGAAAGGTGCGCAAACTGGAGCTATGATACCCCACCACGACTTGGTGAGCAAGCCTTGGTGAGGTCTTGCAGGTGCAGAGGTTGTGGTGATGAGCCATGGTCTCTTGTTGATGCCTGATGGTGAGGCCGTTCTGTCCGAGGGATGGAGTGCCCGACAGACACGTCTGCTGGGCGGTCCCGGTTGCGCCGACGCCGTGTCTCCTTGCCCAGGCGATGACTGGGCAGCGTCTCGCCACAGTCGATGGCAAGACTGGGTGTCGTCGAGGCCAGGCAGACGGGGAATCGTAGTTCAAACCCAGGGCCTTGGCCCTTGGTGTGCTTCTGCCAGCGCTCAGATCAGTGGCAACTGGGTCCGATCCTGCAGGGACAAGCGATCCAGACCGACAAGGGAATC
>JBFEPU010000057.1:0-12231 GCA_041549915.1 Anaerolineae bacterium
ATGGCGCTACGTGGAACAGCCCCTGGAAGGTAGCTGGGTGCGGCGAGCCATACGACCGAGAGGCTGAGCCCGCTGCGGTGGCAACAGTGCGGTTTGAGAACCAGTGGCAAGTGTGGGAAAGTGACCAGCTAAAGGATCTGGTGCAAAGCTGGGTGTCCGAGCCAGCCAGCAACCATGGTGCAGTGCTCATTGGACTGCCTGGTCAGGCTGCGCAGCGATGGGCGTTGTTCTCCTCGCAGTATGGTGAGGAGTCGCCTCAAGACTGGTCGAAGCGGCCGAAATTGACCGTTTCCTTCCAGGTTGTGCAGACGACCCCCACGGCCACGCCGACACACACTGCAACGGACCTCCCACCAGGAGCGGCGGTTGGTGGCGTGGCCTGGCGGGATGACAACAGAAACCGGGTCCGTGACGTAGGTGAACCGCCCATGCCTGGCGTCACCATTGTGCTGAAGAACTCAGCCTATGTCGAACTGGACAGCCGCGTCACGCTCGCAGATGGCAGTTACCAATTCGCCGGCCTGGACGACGGCAACTATGTGCTCACCAAGGTGGATCCCGCCGGCCACTCTCCAACGCATCCACCAGGGGGTGCGTATGGCCTTTCCCTCACCTCGGGGCAACTGCTTACTGGCTTTGACTTTGGCTTTGCCTTGCCAGCGAGCGCCACTCCAACCGCAACGCGCAGCGCCACACCCACGGCGACCGGCCTGCCAACCAACACGCCTACCCGTACGCCAGTGCTCAGCCCCACACCGACTTCCAGTCCCACGCAGACAGCAACCCCGACGCAGACCAGCACCAGGACGCCGACAGCGACAGTGGGTCCATCACCGACCCCGACAGCTACGCCTGATGGGACGCTGCCGGATCCCATCCCTGTCGTCTGCCAAGCGACCTACTATGGGGACACAACCGGCTATGCTAACAATATCAGTGACTACGGCCAATGCGGCGCCTGGCTTGAAGGCCCAGAAGTCATCTACGTGCTGCCGGTCAGCTACCCAATGGAGTATCTGAGCATCACCCTGGACACCCAGAAGGACATCGTGGCCCTTGTGCTGCCTAGCCCCGACCCCAACACCTGTGTGGATATGGGTGGCTCTGTTCTGCTGACCAACGTCTCTCCAGGCACGTACTACATCGCGGTGGATGGCCTGGAGGCCGGCACCTACAGCATGGAGATCGGCTGCCAGCCGCCGACACAGGAGACAGCAACACCCACCGCGACCACACCCAGCGGTCCGTCGCCCACAGTCACTCCGACGTCCGTGCATTCTCCCACGCCGACCGCCACCGGCACATCGGGACCTACACCCACGCCAACAGGCACACGAACCCCTAGTGGCCCATCCGCCCTGTACCTACCACTGATCCTTCACAAATACCCCATCAACATACTCGTCAACTGTGGAGCAGATGTCGACTATGTGGACTCCCTTGGTCAGCTCTGGTCGGCAGATAGGGAATACCAGGATGGGAGCTGGGGATACTTCGGCTACAAACCTGTGTGGTTCACCGGCAGGGACATTGAGGCGACTGAGGACGACCTGCTGTATCGAACCCAGCGCTTTGGGAATGGCGGGTCTGTTCGATATTACTTCGATGTGCCAAATGGCAGCTATGAAGTGGAATTGCGGTTCGCCGAGATCTATTCAAGCGTTAGTGACCCCGGGCAACGGAAGTTTGATGCAACAATCGAGGGCCTCGTTGTGCTGGACGGTTTGGACGTGGTGGCCGAAGCCGAGGGGCAATTCCGGGCGCTGACAAAGACCTTCACAGTGCCGGTTCAGGACGGGCAACTCAACATCACTTTTGACCCGCACGCCCCCCCCAGTCCTTTCAGGGATCCGTTCATCAATGCCATCAGAGTGACCAAGCAGTGATGCAGAAAAGCCGCCGACACTCGGCGGCTTTTGTTTTTGTCAGAATCGAGCTTCCCGTTCACGTCTCTCGCTTCAGCCCCACCAGCGTATAGTCGTCGAACTGCGGCTGATCCCCCACAAAGTCCAACACCGCAGTATGGATGCCCTCCACGAGTTCATCGCAAGGCTTGTCATGGTGGCTGGCGATGGTTCGGATCAACCTCTGCTCACCAAACTCGTCCTCTTGCGCATTGATCGGCTCGGTCACCCCGTCCGTGTATAGAATCAGGATATCCCCAGGCTCAATCGTAACCGCCCGCTCCTCAAGCTCAATGCTCTCCAGCACGCCCAGGACAGTCCCTTCTGCGGCGAGGAGCATCGATTGAGGCCTGGCGCGACCTCCCGCCATCACCTGGACAGCACCGGGCCTTGCCCGACTACTGGCGGGACTCCGCCACAAAATGGGGGGGTTGTGGCCTGCGTTTGCGTACGTCAGTTGACCGGTGCGCCAATTCAGCACGCCGTAGAACTCCGTCAGGAACATGTCGGCGCGGCTTTCGCTGATCAGCAGCTCATTCACCCGCTGCAGTGCCTTCGACGGGGATCGAATCTCCGCTGCGGCGACCCGCATCAGCGTGCGGGACAGGCTCATGAACAGTGCGGCAGGCATGCCCTTGTCCGACACATCGGCGATGACCAGGCCCAGTTCATCGCCTCCTAGCGGGATAAAATCGTAGAAATCTCCGCCCACCTGCCTCGCCGCGCGCCAATCGGCGCAGATTTCCCAACCTGGCAAAGACGGGCATCGCTCAGGCAAGAAGCTGACCTGGATCTCACGCGCCATACGCAGCTCCTGAGCGGTGCGTTCCTGCTCGAGCCTCGCAATCCGTAACAGCTGGGCCCGCCGAGTGTGCACTTCTTGAATGGCCCTAGCGGCCTGGCTCAGATATCCAGCCAACTGCAGATCGCGCTCTCGCTGTGTGGTTCGGCCCTGGCTCCCCATCACGTCCAAAATGGTCACGACACCGACTGCTTCCGAGCCGGAAATCAGAAGGGGCAAGGCGCGTTCAACCGGCCCGTCGAGGTCGTGCCCGCGCAGGGAGCGCGCCGCTCGGTAGGCACGCGCTTCCAGCCTGTCCTCCATGGTGGCAATCTCGCCGTGTCTCGGCAATTGGCTGCCTGCCATTGATCCCAGTCGGCCAACCAGCCTCAGGGTTCCCTGCTCGGGAAGCGCATGCCATATGCGAGCATTCTGAACGCCAAAGCCAACTGAGAGGCCACAGGTCAGGTAGCTGGCCGCTTGCCTCACATCTTGCGAGGCATACATGGCGCTGACTGTCGCCGCCAGCAGGTCAGATCGGGCATCGGTGTTGCCCTGAGCTAGACTGGCCTCCAGGTACTCAATCGCCGAATCCCAGCGCCCAGCCAGGGTCATCAAATAGCCGACACGCCCCGGCTGAAAGTGGCTGGCCAAGAACTGCCGATATACCTGGTTCCGCAACTGATACGAGTCCTCTTGCACGTCCCTCACCATGCCAGTCAACTCCAAGGGATCGAGATCAGGGGACAGAGGGAGAGGCAAATCCCGTCTGGGGACCACCTGCTGCTCAAGCAGGAGCACGATGCAACGCAGCAGCTCTGGGTCGTCTTCAATGAGTGACACGGCTTCCACGAAAGGCTCATAGTATGGCGCCTGGTCTCGGATGAACTCTCTGACTGCCCGCCGAACGGTGTTGGCAGTGACACGGCGCGATGCACTGTGGTCAGCAATGCGCATGGAAGCCAGGCAGACCCGTTCTATCAGACGTGGATCGCCACGTGTGGCATTCAGCAGAGCGGCACTCGCGCCGGCGGAGACGTCGATGTTGGTGGAGGCTGTGAACTGTTCTACCAGGGCTTTGCTCTCGCTGTCGGCGAGCCCACCGATGAACACAGCCTGTGCAACGTTGGCAAACGGCGAGGACTGGCCAACCGTGAGGGCTGCGAGGCTCAAAGCCCCACAGACGATGGGCACAACAAGGGGCCCGCTCGAGTCCTGATCCATGTAAGCTGCACGCAGCGACGTTAGCAGTGCCTGGACCAGATCATTGGGTATGCCGTGCAGATGATCGACGATGAACACCAGATTACACTTTAGCTGTTCAGCGTACCCTCTGAGCAACTCGCGGAACTCATCGCCGCGCACCACGTCGGCGATAGGGGCGGTTGTCTCATATCCCAGCAGCGCAGCGATGCGCCGCGCTGTCAGCTGTGCAAGACTGGCAAAAAACGCTCTTTGGGTTGAGTCTTCAGCCTCTTTCAGGTCGATGTATATTGACACACACATCGGGTCGCGCGTCAGTTCGGTCTCCACACACTGCAGCAACTCTGTCGTGCCGCTGAGGCGGGGACCGAGCAGTGCACAGCACTGGCCGCGACTTGCGGAATCAATCAGCAGCTGCGCTGCGCGGCGGTGGCCTGCCGAAACGGTAAGCAACTGAGGCAGCGGGTGGGGATCGCTCACAGGCCCTCCTCTTTCACCTTGTCCAGGAGGTAGCTGAGGTTGTAGCTCTGCTGCAGGACCTTGACAAAGACGGGCGATGTGAAGAAGAACTCTGCACCCTTTTGGCGGAGAACGCCGGCCAAAACCAGCACATCGCACGCCTCATTGAGCTTCTGATGGGGCATCATCAAACCGTGCTTTCGTAATGCTGCGTCCATGTCCGCCTGAGAGAAACCACACTCAAGACAACTGGCAGCATCCAGCAGGATGGCGTAGACAATGGCTTTCTCCCAGTTCTCAGTGTTGTCGAGGAAAGAACGCAGCAAGTGATTCCTGAATACGTCATCCGCATAGACGTTGATCAGATGCGCCGGGCTGAGCTCCCGCTCCCCAGTCTGCTCCAATTGCCGCACCAAGATGGTGCAATAGAACTGGATCAGATTGGGGTGCCCTGCCGTCTCCCCGTATACGCGAGCCACGATCTCGCTCTCATTCTTGAAACGAATGCCCAGGTTCTGCATGGGCGTAACAATGAGTTCACGAGCATGCTGTTTCGTGAACTCGTTCAAGCGGATCTCGTCCGCGAAATTGTAGAAAGGAGAGCCCAGGTTATGCAGTTGTCTCTGCGCCTCCCTGAATCCCGCCACAACATACTGGCATATTCCCTTGTTCGCCGCAGCGCGTAGCGTACGAAACAGATCCCAGTCGCCCCCGTGCAGGACGATGAGATCATCAATCTCATCGAGGAGCAGAATGAGCTTGCTGTGGTGCTTGCGCTTCATGCGCTCCAAAAAGTCGGGGAAGTAGAACGCATAGTTCTGCATTTGCAGACGTCTGAGCTCCCGGGGATTCAACTTGCGCACAACCTGTTGAACGAATGCGTCAGGCTCAAGCAGGTCACTACAGTCCAAGAACAAGATATGTGGTGCCTCCGCTGCCTCAGCCAGAGGGATGTCTTCTCTCAAACGGCGCTCCACTTCCCGCAAGAGCGACGTCTTCCCAATCCGACGGATCCCTAGCACAGCATAGCTGACGTCCGGGTTGCCAAGGATCCGGGCGACCTCGTACTCCCGGTCGAAGAAACAACTGCCCGTAACAGGCGAGCTGGTGTTGTAGGGAGACAGGATGGAGATCGGAACTTGAGCGGAGATCACATCGAGCAACTCCCCACTTGGACGCCGAGACTGCAAGATCCGCTCCTGATCTTGCGCATCGACAACTGCCAGTGTCTCGAGCGGACTGCGCGCATACTGGAGCAGAGGCTTGCTATCGCCATCAAACAATATCAGCACAATCCGCCGCTGCCATCCGCGTTCACGGATGACATCCTGCAGACTCTGCAGGATGTCCCGCGGTGACGCATCCAGTAGGTCAGAACCTTGGACATGGACTATCGGAGTCCGTTCGGACAGCCGCAGCTTCCAGGAGGACAAATCAATGTAGAACAAGTCGTAGCCAAGGGCAGACTTACCACCTCGAATTGCATAGTCCAGCTTGTGAGCAAGGAAATCCAGGAGAGCTGGATACTTCTTCCCCATGATCTCTACTCCGACACCCGAACTGAGCTTCTCACAGCATACTCCGACACGACGTGCAGATCACAACAGAGCACATTATGTACCAATAACCTGGGCGTGGCAAGTTCTCTCAGGTGCGTCGACTCGAAGTGAGTCACCGGTTTCGCTTCAGCGCCACCAGAGTGTAGTCATCGAACTGAGCGCGACCAAAGTCCGACACGGCAGCATAAATCGCTTGTACCAGCTGAGCGCAGGAGTTGCCATGGTTATTGGCAATCGTCTCAATCAGCCTCTGTTCACCGAACTCTTCCTCTTGCGCATTGATTGCCTCGGTGACTCCATCTGTGTACAGGATCAAGATATCTTCCGGCTCGATCGTGACCTCACGCTCCTGCAGCCTGATCTCCTCAATCACGCCCAGGATGATGCCTTTGGCCGCCAATAGCGTCAGTTCACGCTGGGCAGTTTGTCCTGCCTCGCTACTGGCGGGACCATGCCCCGCCTCACTTGTAGCGGGACCGTGCCCCGCCCCACTCATGGCGGGACCATGCCCCGCCCCACTCATGGCGGGACCATGCCCCGCCCCACTTTTGGCGGGACCATGCCACAAGATGGGAGGATTGTGGCCCGCGTTTGCGTACGTCAGCCGACCGGTGCGCCAGTTCAGCACACCGTAGAACACTGTCACAAACATATCCGTGCGGCTTTCACTCATCAGCAGCTCATTCACCCGCTGCAGTGCACCCGCAGGCGATCGTATCTCTGTTGCACTGACCCGCACCAGCATGCGGGACAGACTCATGAACAGTGCGGCAGGCATGCCCTTGTCTGACACATCGGCGATGACCAAGCCCAAGTGCTCGTCTCCCAGCGGGATAAAGTCGTAAAAGTCCCCACCCACCTCCCTCGCTGCCCGCCAGTCGGCGCAGATTTCCCAGCCCGGCAAGGATGGACATCGTTCCGGTAAGAAGCTGACCTGGATCTCACGCGCCATACGCAGTTCCTGGGCGGTGCGTTCCTGTTCCAGTGTTGCCTCGTAGAGGCGCGCGTTTTCAACGCCGATTGCCATTTGATGAGCAACGCCGTCGACGATGTGAATACTGCGGTCAGAGAAACGGTGCGGCCCTTGAGTGCGATCTACGATGAGAGCCCCAAGCACTTCCCCCTTGCTTATCAGTGGTGCAGCCACCAAGGATTGGACATCTAGGCTGCGAAGCAGGATCGCAGGGATCAGATCACTCTCGATCGCGTTCTCCACCACCACATGGCTCTGCTGCTGTACCATCTCGGCCAGCAACGGCACATCATCCGGCGAGAGATGCAAACTTTGGAAGATCCCAGCCATAGAAGTGCTTAGACCATGGGCGGCGTATGGCACAAACTCGCCCTGCTCCTTCTCCCAAAGGTAGACCATGCAGCGATCCACCCCCACAAGGAGAGGGACCAGGCGACTGATCTTTGCGATGTTTGCAGACAAGTCAGTCGACGAGACCAATGCCTGCGCTACCTGCAAGAGAGCGGTAGAAACCCAGGCCTCCTCACGCTGAGCGGTATCCAGCCTGGCGTTGGCAATGGCCATTGCGGCCTGATCAGCGATCCCCGAGAGTATCGTCCGTTTTCTCTCTGGGAAGCGCGCCTCGGAGTCGGCGTAGTCAACAAGCATAGCGCCGTGAAACTCAGCCTGAGCAGAGAGGGGAAGCGCGAGCAGACTTCCGATCCCAAAGTCTTCGACCAGGTGCGGCGCGATAGAGTCCACAAGCCCCTCTTTAACAATAGGCTGCCTGTCAGCCCTCAACTGGTCCAGCAGAGGCATGTCCCCAGGCTCAAAACGGATTGACTCGAACAGCGGTCTCATCTCCGGGTTGAGTGCATAACCTTGGGCAGGCACGAATTCCTGTACACCCTCATCCCAGAGGATGATGCTGCAGCGGTCCACGCCCGCCAACATCGGAGTGAGCCGTACCACTGTTTCGAGGATCTCATCCAGATTGTCCAGGCTGCTGACTGCGGCTGCGACCTGTAACAAGGCAGTAGAGAACCAGGCCTCCTCTTGCCTGGCCGCGTAGAGCCTCGCATCCTCCACCGCTACGGCAACCTGATCGGCAAGGGTCTCCAAAAGGAACAAATCCTCCTGGCCAAAGGCATTTGGTTCATTGCTCTGCACATCGAGCACACCTACGATGCGATCCTCAACCTTGAGCGGTACGGCCAACTCAGCCCGGGTATCGGCCAAGATCTCCGCCCACAGATAGCGAGGTTCTTTCATGACGTCATTGGCCACGACTGGCTCGCCGCGCTCGGCCACCCAGCCGATGATGCCTTCACCTCTCGAAACGTCCAAGCCCTGCTCCTGCATGTCAGGGTGAGTACTGGCCCTGAAGGCCACCTGACCCGATTCTGGATCAACTGTGAAGACAGCCGCGTGATCGTAGTGGAACGTCTCTCGGATCAACCGCACCACGTCGGCAAACAGCTTGTCAAGTTCCAGTATGGCCGCAACCCGGCGGCTCACCTCGTGGACGGCCGCTAGCTGCTTCGCCCGCCGTTGCTCTGCTTTGTAGACACGCGCATTTGCGATAGCCATTGCAGCCTGATGAGCCATAGCAGACAGAACATTCAGCTCATCCTGGCCCCAGGCGTGCGCCTCGTAGCTCTGCACGGAAAGTGCCCCAATCAGCTCGGGACCAGCCAGCAAAGGTACGATAAGCAGCGACTTGGGCAGGTCGCCTATCACGTATGGTTCGAAAGGCAATCCATCTCCGTGGACATCGCCACTAATGAAAGGTTGGCGTTTGACAGCCATCCACTCCATTGCGCCGGTCATCGGCAACGTACGTCGCAGTTGACGTTGCCCACTCTCGACATGAATGACGACATCGACTTGGCTCTGAGCCGAATGCACCAGTTGCAGAACAAAGACCGGTGGATCCACTACCTGGCGAGAGAATTCGTAGAGGAGCTCGCACAAACGATCTGCATCTAGTTCCGCTTCGACCAGGGCGCGCCCGAACTTGTTCAGCACACCAAGTTCAGCCACACGCTTTTCCAGGCGCGTCCTGACTTGGCTGAGGTGCTGCAGCAACGCTGCCGAGGCTGCAAGTGCCAGTCCCAGCAGACTAAAGGCAAACGCACCCATGCCAACATACACCAAGGCAACGACCATGGAAAGCGTCAAAGGGAAGAGCTCAACCCAGACAGAAGACGTGAAGGTCTGGCTCACGAATCTCGCCAGCTCTGCTCTACCGCCACACAGAAAGGTGCGCCCTGCTCGGCACGCCCGATCCAGCGCAAACCACAGTCCGATTGCGATCAGCAGCGGAGCCAACATCTCCCGTGTCATGGTCACAGGAGCAACGGTCCCTCCGAGGCGCAGGTACAGCGCGCCACAGGCCAGCGCCATCAGTGCTTTCTGGCCACTGCTGAATATGACGTGATGCTGGCCCATGAAGCGCCAGGAGAACCCGCTGCGGCGTGGGGCGCTCAATTCGAGATAGGCCAAGCCACTCATCCCGGCCACCCAGGCGGCCAGCGTAGGACCAAAAGCCAAGACGGCTGCGACATCCACGACACCAACCAGACTGTTCGTCAGGTCTCCTGTCGTGCGGAAGCCAAAGCGCTTGATCACGAACGATAGCATCGTAAACACCGCAACAGGCCAACAGTTCGCGAACAAAGCATCCCGTTGGGTCACGTATAGGAGCAGCGACCCGCCAGCCAAGCCGGTGCCAAGATCGTAAAGGGCTATCAGGCGGCCGCGCCGAGCGTCACTGTACATAGCCCCTGCTTTCAGACGGGTTCGTCATCCTGTGTCTGGGACTAGCCGTGTTCCTGGGGGTAATCGGGGAATGACCGTGCTGCCTGCTCCACGGTGGGATAGATTTCAAAGAGGGCGTCCAGACCAGCAATACGAAGAACCTTGGCTACCTTGTCAGGCAGACTACAGAGTTTCAGGTCGCCACCAGCTTGTTTCAGCTTGCGCAGATGAACGAGGAGTAGGCGCAGACAGCTACTGCTGATGTACCTGCTCTGGCTGAGATCAACCACGATCTGCTTCAGGTTCTGTGCTTCCAGACCTGCAAGCGCCTGCTCCAGATCTGGAGCAGCGCGCGCATCCAGCCGACCTTCTGGAAGCAGGACAAAGATCTCGGCGCTGTGTTCACACGGGCGACTTAACATGGCGCTTCCTCATGGTCAGCGTGTTCCCTTTCTTCGGATCGAACTCCCATTCGACCGAATCCATCAACTTCTCCATCAGGTAGAGCCCCAGTCCTCCATTCTCGCGCTCCTCGAGAGAAGCGGTAATGTCGGGCCGGGGTACGGATTCCGGGTCGAAGACCCCTCCGTGATCGTGAATGGTGACCACCACGTCATCCGCTACGATCCGGCATCGTATCGAGATTGTCCCGTCTGCCTTCCCACCGTACGCATGCTCAATGATGTTAGCACAGGCCTCGTCCACGGCCATTTGCAGGGCGAAAGTCTGGTCATCATCCAGGCACAGCTTCTTTGCCACTGACGTGACAAAGTCACTGATGACCGTGAGGTTTGCCATCTTGCTGGTAACAGATAACTCGAACTCTGACGTCACTATTCTTTGTCCAAAATCCAAAGTCGTACCAGCGCCACCTGACCAATCGATCGCGCCTGGTCAGAAACAGCACAGTGGTCGCCGGTCACAAGCGATTTCACTCACCCACTCCGAGCCCGACGCAGGGAAGCAATCAAGGCCTCGCTGTCGGCGGAACGTGCGCACAAGAAACAAGGCCGCCAGGGCAACCTTCAGTTGCACGGCGGTCTTGAGTTTGCCGGAGCAGGCTTTGATCTCGGGCTAGAAACTGCCCACGGCGTCCACAGAGTTGTCAAAGATCTTAAACAGAGGGGTCAGACCTGCCAGATCGAGAACCTCCTGGATGCGCGCAGGCACATTGCAGAGACGCAAGTCACCCCGATTCCAGCGTCGTGTCTCCTTCAGGGTAGCAATTAGAGCGCGAAGGCCCCGGCTACTGATATACTCGAGGTTTTGCATGTCTACTACAACGCGAAAACGTTTTGCCTCCGTGATGTCGTTGAACGTTTCTTCGAGACGGCCCGCATTGTTGCTATCGACGCGCCCGCTGATCTCAACGTAGTCGATGCGCTTGTACTGCTTGACCTGAATGTCCACGTAGACCTCCTTCGTCAGGGCTTGGTCTTGGCTTCCGATTATATCACATTGCAGCAGAAAACGCAACGTCAAGCATGGTCTGGGCGTGCCTTGAAAGGTGCACGTGCAGTGGGGGTGCTGGACATCTGCACGTCGTCTGCCAACAGCGTGGTTGTGATGCTGAGCCCAACGACAAGCCAAAACAGCGTCACCGCGTGCTGGAAATTGATGTTGAAGAAGTAATGATCCAAGATGCCGCTGAACAATGCTCCCAGGAGCGCGGCCAGCAGGCCTAGCAGCACAGCCTCCAGACGGGGAGCCTCGGCCAGATAGCTGAGCCATCTCAGGATGCGTCCTATGGTGAGCACCATGATCGACAGGAACACGCCCAGTCCAATCAGCCCCATCTCCTCGGCCAACAACAAATACACATTGGAGACGCCGATGTACGTATCAATGTCAGGCGCACCAGCGAACCCCACACCCAGCCACGGATGTCGTGAAATCAGGACCAGGGCATCCCTGTACTCGCCAAGACGCATCTGCGTGGCCAAATCCTCCAGCCTCACGCCTTCCAGGAAATGCTGTACATACCATTGGGTCTGCGGCAAGAACCATATGACCAAGCCCACCAAGAGTATGAACAAGAGCAGCTTCCGGTAGCGCAGCAAAGCCAGGACAAAAAGCGCTGCGCCCAACCCACCCATCGCGCCTCGTGAGAAGGTGAGCAACAGACAAACCAGCATGACAGCTAGCACGACGGCTGCGAGCCAATTGACACCCCGCCAACGTCCCCAGCGCGCAAACATCGGCAATGGGCTCGCAGCCACCAACTGTGGCACGGTGACTCCTATCACGATAACGAGCAGGCCACCCAGAACATTCGGATCAATTGAGGTGGATGTGGCTCGCAGCGGCAGCTCAGGGTTATCCTCAACGAAGCGAAGCACATCGCTCCCGGCTGGGTAGCGAAGGATGCGCAGGCTGGACAGCAAGCGGATAGTCACGTCCTGCGGCAAGAAATACAGGGCGATGCCAATCACAGCCGCGGCCAGTCCGGCAAGGATAAGCACCGTGGTAATCTGCTCCAGATGCTTCTGGGTCCGCACGTTGTTGATCACCAAGAAGAAGAGGAAGATACTCAACAACAACTCTGCAAAGTGACGAGCAAGGTTGGTAGTCAGGCTTCCGAAGGAGAGGCCGATCACAAACGAAGCGCAAGCC
>JBFEPU010000058.1:0-12176 GCA_041549915.1 Anaerolineae bacterium
CGGGTTGCCTAGGTCCAGCTCCGCACCACTGGGGAACTCGACGCTCTCCACTGCATAGCGCGTGAACGTTGCGACATCATCATGGCACGTCGCGCAGGCGAACCCGTTGGCAGTCGCCGCCGAGATGTTGACCCCCTCCTTCAAGAACAGCGGGAGCCCATCTGCCGAGTGGCACTTGGCACAGCTGCTGGAGACTTCGCCGTCCTCATCCCAGTGGCGGAATGCCTCTTCTGACCCTGCAAAGTGCCCATCGTCGATCCGATTGGCATTCGTCAGGTCGATCGGGGTGGCAAGCACCGTGTTCAGGTCAGCGATCGAATCGTAGAGCAGCTGGATGATGTACTTCCCCCCATGAGCGAACGCCCCCGGATCCTTGAGGGACGTCTGGTAGTTGTAGGCTGCCTTGGCCAGACGCCCGGTCCAGGCATTGAATGCGTTGTCGCGCACGGACTCTTCCTCGCTGGCCTCACCGTTGGCATCGGTGTCGATGAAGAAGTACGGGTAGCTGGCCGCATTGTAGACGATCGCCGTCCCAGCGACTTCTGAGGCATAGGCCTGCATGCCCTGATAGAGCATCGCACGAAGGCCCTCGATCTCGTAGTAGATGCCTTCGCTGAGGTCCCCATCCCCGTCATAGTCCACCAGAGAGCCTGCCATACGGACATCCTTGAGATCGTCGCTGCTGGAGACGCCGGTGTGGCATACGCTGCACTCGTCCAGCTTCAACTCCAAGGTGTGCACGTTGTGGCAGCCGACGCAGCTGTCATAGCCTGCGACGTGGGTGAACTTGGCGTCATAGGCCATGCCCTCGTACTGGTAGCCGCCCATTGCCGTACCACCTGCCTGGGTGGCCGCTGCCGCGTAGTAGTGGATGTTGGTGAACCCTAGGTCCGCGCTCACCGTGTCGTCGTCAGTCAGGCCAGCGCCCTCGATAGCGGTATCAACGGAGGCCGATGAAGCACGCCCCTGGTGACACTCCATGCAGCGGGACTCTGGGCCAAGACCGGTAATCTCCACCCCTGAGGGGAAGATCACGCTGTCCTTGTCCCAGGTCACTTCGTTGTGACAGGCGATGCATGTGACTGTCGTGCCAAGGGGCGCATCGTTGTCGACCGTGCCTGCGGCTGTGCCGTCCGCACCCAGAAAATCGAGATATCCGCCAGTGCTGTGGCACTTGGCGCAGCTGGCGGAGACCGCGCCGTCCTCATCCCAGTGGACGAAGGCCTCAGCTTCAGCGTCGGCGTGCCCGGAAGAGGCCCAGTCAGCCTGGAACGGAACCTCCACACCCTCTGTGGGTTCTCCCGCGCCAGGCACGATGACCGTTTCCTTCTTCGGCACGACAACAGTCACCGGCTTCTCGATGATATCTGGCTCCGGCTGCGCACAGCTGGCGACGAGTAAAAGGGCAGCGACGAACATGAGCACCAACAGAACCGCTGTCTTGGTGTTCCTCATTGTCACCTCCAGTCATGAGCTTGGTCGTCATTTTCGCATCTCTCCGGTCCACTGCCAGGCACGGCCAGTCGCATGGACCGCGCGCAGGACCGGTGACTCAGTATGTCGGGCAGGCCGACAACCATCTACTCGCCCGCACTGAGTCGCGCTCCCTTTCAGTGGTTGGCTTCTAGTTGCTCACCCCCTCTCCCAACAAACTCGAGCGCGCTACACGGTCTTGGGGGACCGCTGCACCTAAACCAGCAGATACCCCCAGCACAAACCGACACAACGGCTCTACTGGTGGCACAGCAGACAGGAATCATCCGGCCACCCAGCATGGCCTTGTGGGTACGGCTCGGCCCCGGTCAGGCCGTGACAAGTCGTGCACGACGTGGCCACCTCCAGGCTGTGAGGGACCTGCGGCGCCGCTGTGACCGGCATAACCTCGTGGCACAGCAAGCAAGACTCGCTGGCAAACAACTCGTGCGACATCGGTGCCGGCAGTTCGGCATTCTGACCGTGACAAATAAGGCAGTCCGAGACGTCATCCACCGCATGGGGGACAGCAGGCCTTTCAGGCAACCAGGCAACCGGCTCTGGCTGCCAGCCTGTGGTCACTGGCAACGAGTGGCAGGTATCGCAGTAGGATGGAATGGCTTCCTGTTGCTCGTTCACATGTTGTCCGTCATGACAGCGGAAGCACCCCGGAAAGTCGGTATGGCCCCCGTTGTCCGGGTAGGCCTCCCAGGTCACTTTCATCGGCGGGAAAGTCGAGTAGCTATAGATGATCTGCAACTCAGCCACCGCCCGCTCAATCTCAACCGGCTTTGCGGCGAACACCTCCGGATACTGTGAACGATAGAACTGCTGCAAGCCAGCGATCGTTTGCAGGGCCTCTGTACGCGAGGAGTAGGACGCCGTGAGCAGCTTCATTGCCTCTCGTTTCAAGTACGGGAGCGAGCGGTCCATGCTCCCGCTTGCCAGCGCCTCATCGACGCTGCGATCAGGGTTGGCGTATGCATGTCCGTCGCGATTGTGGCAATCATAACAGTCCATCTCGCGCCGCGGAAGGGTTGCCAGTTCTTCTGCAGTCAGTGGGGCCTCCACCGAGTTGTACTCTACGAGCTCGCCGTTCTTCATCATGCCCACCCAGGGAATGTCCTGAAGTTCGGCGTCGAGAGCTATGTATGACGGAGGATTGTCCACATGCCAGTGGACCCCAGGTTGTCCACTCGTCCCCTCGCTGCTGATCCTCAGCTGCAGGTCGGTCTGCGTCTGCGTGTTTTGCTCGTCAGCGGCAAAGTAGCTGATTAGGCGGACCTGATCTTCGTGCTCTGTCTGCGGCGCATGGCATTCCTCGCAAATGACACTGGCCGGCTTCATCCGCTCCACAGGGAGCTCGATGGGACGAGCGAACCGGTTGGTCACATACTTGACCATCTCTGCCGTGCCGAAGATCTTGCCCTCGACCTTGGGCCACAGCCCGGGGCCGATGTGGCATTTGCTGCAATCAACGTTGGCATGATCCGAGACGAGGTGCGCAGTGTACTCCGGGAAATTCGCATGACAAATCCTACCACAGAACGCGTCTGACTCTGTAGCATGGTCCAAGTAGTACGCCCCAACGATCACCAGGACAGCAAACGCGGCTCCGCCCAGTAGCAGCACCAGGAGCCGGCGCTCCCAGGGACCTTTGCCCTCGCCAAACGCCCTTCCTAGATTTCTAAGTCCGCTCATGATCTCCTCCCTCCCTAGTGGGGCCATGCCCGGATCGCCCCCCGGCACGGACACCCAAGATGTTGGGACTCGCGGTAGCCCCTAGCGGTCCCGGGCGACTGCAAAGTCAGCCAAGTCGTAGAGCGCACTCTTTGCTTCCGACTCCGGCAAGGGCGACAGTTCCCGTTTGGCGCCGGCGGCGTACTGTCTTGCCTTGCGCATCGCGTATTCAAGCGCGCCAGAGTCGCGAAGTAGTTCTATCACCTGAGCGGCGTTCTTTCCGGCCAGCACCTCGGCGGCACGCTCGGAGCCGCTGAGGGCAAACAGTGTTGCCAGACTCATCTTGCCCTGCTCCAGATCCAGGGCAACTGGTTTACCGAGGTTCTCCTTATCTCCCACAACGTCCAGTGCGTCATCGGT
The DNA here is from genome assembly GCA_041549915.1 of Anaerolineae bacterium. GTDB lineage: Bacteria > Chloroflexota > Anaerolineae > UBA2200 > UBA2200 > JBFEPU01. Next base: position 3,574 of record JBFEPU010000058.1, read on the forward strand.
GATCTGGAAAGCCATGCCCAACTTCAGCCCGTACCCCTTCAGGGCCGCGGTATGCTGCTCTGGCGCACTGGCAAGCAGAGCTCCTAGCTCTGCCGAGGCCGCAAAAAGCGAGGCGGTTTTCTGCCGAACGATCCTGATATAGGCATCCTCGGTCAGGCTCATGTCACCCAAAGTCTGTGTCTCCAGGAACTCGCCTTCCACAACGTTGAGGCAAGCATCGGCGATCACTCGGATGATACGAGAATCAAAATCGGCGACAATGTGAAGCAGCCTGGTGAACACAAAGTCCCCTACCAGAAGGGCCAGCGAATCCCCCAGCTGCGAGTTGATCGTGGCCCGACCGCGCCTCAGATCACTGGCGTCAATGATGTCATCGTGGATCAGCGAAGCTGTGTGCAACAGCTCGACCGCCACCGCCAAAGGCACGGCGCGCGATATCTGCTCGCCACCAGCTGCCACATGCGAAAGCAGCAACAACCTCGACCTGAGGCGCTTGCCTCCAGCCCTGATGATGTGCTTGCCAGCAGCCGAGAGGGACTCGACATCACTTGCGATGGCCCTCTCCAGCGCGCCCTCTACGAGACCCATTTCGTGGGCTGTGATCACCCCACGAGCCCCGTTCATAGGAACCGCGCCACGGAATAGGCCAGACAGATCAGTGTCGCGTTCGCCAGATAGAGCTGAATTGTGCCTGCCATGGCCGGGATGAGCCTCGGCGTGTCACTGTGGAAGCGCATGGCAACCTGGATGCTCTTGCGCGCGAGTGGCAGAGTCAGCAGAACCACCCACATGGTGTAAGGGAAAACGCCCATCGCGGTTCCCACGGCCACTACTGCATACACGCCGCCCAACAGAGCAATATAGCCCCGTACTGCTCGCTCGCGGCCTAAAACCACCACAAGCGTCGTCTTGCCCACTGCCTTGTCTGCGTCATGATCGGGGAACTCATTAATGTATATGAGGGCAGCGCCAAGAAACCCCATCGCCAGTCCAGCACACAGCGCCTCCTGGGTCAGCCGTTGCGCCTGCACGTAGTACGATCCTAACACGATCATGGGCCCAGCGCCCAGGCCGGTTGCCAGCTCAGCCAGCCCGTGTCCTACGTAGTTGAGCCGGAATGGCGGAGCGTTGCTAAAAAGCGCAAGAAACATACCGATCAAGCCCACCCAGAGCACCGGCCAGCCTCGCATCACACTCAGGTACAGGCCAATTACGCTGGCAACGAGGTAGAATAACAACGACCCCGCTAGCACTTGTCTGGCGGTCAGGATCCCTTCCTGGATTGTCCTGCTGCCGCCGCTGAACGGGGTCAGTTCGCTGTTGATGAGGTCATTGCCGGAGAGATGATCGAAGTAGTCATTGCCCATGTTCATGCCGGCGTTGACACAGATAATGCCGAGCACGGTGAGCAGGAGATATCCAAGATGGAAGAAGCCTTCTTTCCAGGCAATCGCCGCGCCTACTAAGACGGAGGAAACCAACGAGGCAAAGAAGGGAGCTCTCGTGACCTGAATCACGGTCTTCAGTCGCATAGCAGTCCTTCCCGTTGAGCCAGGATCATCGTTTCCTGTACGATAATTCCATAGCTGCGCTGCTGCACCAAGCCGTCAGGCAGCGCGAGGACCAGCGCAGGGTGTAAACCGGCCAGATCTGAACCGCAAACTAGATCGCTCTACTACCCGAGCGAAGTGTGACGTGCAACATGTGAAACCTATCACAATGTGTCGCGATTATATCACAGCCCAAGCGGACTGTCAAACGGAAGCACACGAGATCGCTGGACGAGCGATCGGTCGCGCCAGTGAGCAGTGTGCCCCCCAAAGACCACAACAGCAAGGTTTGCGAAAGACATCTTAGCGACGCCGATGCCGTTGAGGGCACAACGGGCCCTCGCTGCTAGCTCTACACGAACCTGGCCATGCCGCAACCCAAGCACAACAACAGTCCAGTTGTGAGGTGTAGCCAGAAGGTCGCGGCTTGGGTGGGAACAAGCCTTGCTGTATTGCTGTGAAAGCGAAGGACCCCTCGAATGGCGCGGTATGCCAGAGGCACTGTCAGCAGCGCGATCAACACGGTGGCGGGCAGCTTGCCGACCACAGTCCCAAGCAAAATCACCAGGTACGTGACCACCAACAGACCGGCAAAGCCCCAGGCCGCTCGCGCGCGGCCCAGCACGACTGGAAGCGTCTTGCGTCCAACCGTCCTATCTGCGTGATAGTCTGGGAATTCGTTGACATAGAGCACGGCCGTGAGGAGCAGACCGACCGGAATCGAAGCCCACAGCGCTTCAAGGCTGGGGCGCTGAGCCTGCACATAGTAGGAGCCCAGCCCCACCAACGGCCCAAAGCCGATGCCCACGGCCAGTTCGCCAAGACCGGGGGCCAGGTAGTACAGTCGGATGGGAGGAGCATTGTGAAAGACGGCCAGGAAAACTCCGATGATCCCCAGGCCAAGTATTGCCCAGCCCCTGACCGCGGCCAGATACAGCCCAATCAGGATGCCGATGAGGTAGAAGAGAATCGACCACCTGCGCACCTGCTCTGCAGTGAGGACGCCGGTCTGGATGGTCCGACTGCCGCCACTGAAAGGCGTCAAGTCCACGTTGGTGTCGTCCCTGCCAGACAGGTGATCGAAATAGTCGTTGCTCATGTTCAGCCCCAGGTGGATGAGGACCACACCGAGGAGGGTCAGGAGAAAATAGCCGCCATGAAAGCTGCCCTCGGTCCAGGCGATCACCGCGCCCAAGACAGCAGGCACAATGACCGCCGTGAGGAACACGGCCCGGGTGACCATGACCATCGTCTTCAGTGTTCCGAACCCGCGCTTCAGGATGGGTGGCATCACAGCGGCACTATACCTTGAACTCCTGACGTTGTCAAACCTCTTCCCGGGCCAACCGGGGGCCGGCTAGTATTCGGCAGGCAGCTTCTGGAGCTGCTCGTAGCTGAAGACAGGACCGTGCTTGCAGACGTACGCACTGCCGATGTTGCACCGCCCGCACTTGCCCAAGCCGCACTTCATCTTCATCTCGAGCGTGGTGATGACCTGCTCGGGCGTAAAGCCCATCCTCTGCAAAGACACCAGCACAAACTTGATCATGATCGGCGGACCGCAAGTGATTACGACTGCGTTCTTCGGCGAAGGGCCAACCTGTTCCAGCACCGTCGGGACAAAGCCGATTTCGCCCTCCCAGGTCTCGTCTTCACCACCTGGATCGACGGTGAGAACGGTGTTGAGCCGTTTCATCTTCACCCATTCGCTCAGCTCTCGCTTGTACACCAGATCAGCCGTGCTCCTGGCCCCGTAGACAATGGTAATGTCCCGGAACTTCTTCCTGGTATCGATACAGTTCCAGATCAGAGACCTAAGGGGCGCCAGCCCAATCCCTCCGCCGGCGAAGATCAAGTTCTTGCCATGCATCTCCTCAAGCGGGAACGAGTTCCCGTAGGGGCCACGGAAGCCTACCGTGTCTCCCACGTTGAGCTCATGGAACGCGTTGGTGACCCTTCCCACTCGCTTGATGCTGCACTCGATGTACTCCTTGCGAGTCGGCGAATTGGAGATGCAAAACGGAGCTTCTCCCTCGCCAAAGACCGAGTACAGACCGAACTGCCCGGCACGGAAATCGAACTGCTCTTTCACCTTGTCATCCCCGAAAGCCAGCCTGAAGGTCTTGACATCTGGCGTCTCTTCGATGACCTCTTTGATCGTCATGCAATGTGGCAGATAGAGGCTATCCATCAACGTTGCTCCACTGCTCTCTCTAGCGCTTTGGTGATATCCACACCTGCAGGACAGTACTGAATGCACCTTCCGCAGCCAACACAGAGAACCCGACCAAAGTTCTCAGGATAATACTTGAACTTGTGCATCAGCCGCTGGCGATAGCGACTGAAATGATTCGGACGAGGTTGATGCACAGCCATCTCTGTAAAATCCTGACGAGCACAGGAATCCCACAACCGCAGCCGGATGGCGTGGGCATTATCTCCCTCATCCTGTATGTCAAAACAGTGGCAGGTCGGACAGAGAAAAGTGCAGATCGCGCAGTCCACGCACTGTTGGGCAAGCATCTCCCAAGCACCGCTGTCAAAGTCCAGCGCCTCGCGCAGCCGGTCTGCATCGATCTCTTTGGTGACCTGTGCTCGCCACTCGTCTTCGAGCCGTGCGCGCTCCTGATTGTGTTGCTCGTCGCTTTCCTCAAAGAACTGTGCGTACTTCTCCACCAGGGCCTTGCCGCGCTCAGTGATGATCAGCACGTGATAGGCATCACGGAGCGGCGTTAGCAGCAGGTCTGAACCCTCGATCCCGGCGGGCGAACCTCCCAACGAGACACAGAAGCAATCCTTGGGCGGCGGGTCGCACGCCAGGGAGATGATGGTGGTTCTCTGCCTGCGCTGGAAATAGGACGAGTCCTGGTAGTCCCACCCGAACAGCTTGTCCAAGACGGGCAGGCTCGCCACATCACACGGCCTGGCCGCTACGATCACCCTTGGAGCGTCGGATGAGGACGAAGGGACCAGCTCCAGCCCGTCCTCCGTCCGGCGCGATTCAAAAAGGACTTCCCTTGGGGGGAAGAAGAATCCCTTCAGTGACTGCGTGGGCTTGTTGTCGCTCAGGTGAAGCTCGGCACCCGAACGGATCTGCCCATATGCCAGATCGCTCGTTGGAGCAACTACCTCATGGTCTTCTAATAGAGCATCCACCAGCTGCGAGAGTTTCTCGCGCTGGAGCAACTTCGCCTCCATGCCATTCTCCTCGCCTTCACCTGATAAAGTCGTCTGGGTCGTCAGGTCGGAAGCTGTGAAGCGCGGGTTTTGCATCTACATCTGCCCCCGCCTTATAGTCAAAGGCTTCCTCCACTTCACCCGCCATCTTAACAGCAAGCAGGCTCAGTGGGATGTCGACTGGGCACACGCGATCGCATTCGCCGCAGTCTGTGCAGCGACCCACCAAGTGAAGCGCACGAATGATGTTCCAGGTCCTGTTGTTCTCGGGGGATGAAGACTTGCCAATCCACTGCGGCTGATTCTCGTCGCTGATACACTGTTCACAGTAGCAGAAGGGACAGACCTGACGGCAGGCATAGCAGCGGATGCACCGGGAGAACTGCTCCTCCCACCAGGCCCAGCGCTCGGATGCGGTCATCTCTTCGATCTCACGTACCTGCGCCTGGATCCTGGCGCTCTTTTCCTGATCCTCTTCGATCTGACCCACCACCACATCGGGCTCGATGCCAACCAGAGTCCCGTCCAGTATCCCCAGAATGATCAACTTGTCACGCGCGAACTGGTGTTCTTGGATCAACCCCACAATGCTTCGCATCGTCGCTGGTGTCGCCACTATCGCCACTCGTGGCCTCTTCTCCTGTGCCACAAAGCGCGAGGTCAAGTACCCCTCTTGTCCAACGAGATACTTGGCCAGATTGTGGTAGCAATGCTCGTCGAAAACCAGGCGATCCACCTGCGACACATCAGTTATGAAGCACGGCGTAGCTACCTCTTCATCGGATCCTTGCTCGTAGCCGATCACCAAGTCTGCTCGGCCATCCTTTAGCAGCTTACGTGCTTCCTTTCGAATCTTCTTTGTGATCTCTTTCATCCAGTATCTCCTGAGGAACCAGGTACAACAATCAGGTACTGATCGGCCCGAGGCTCTTTATGTCCTCGGTGATCTCTTCGACCACTTGCGCCCATTTCGGGCCTTCGCTCGCAGAGACCCAACTCATCTGCACCCTCTTGGGGTCAAGTCCGAGGAATTCGAGCAACTTGAAAAGCATCAGCATCCTGCGACGGGTGTAGTAGTTCCCTTCCGTGTAGTGGCAGTCGCCGGGGTGACAGCCAGAGACGAGCACCCCATCCGCACCCCTCTCCAAAGCCTTCACGACCAACTTGGGATCGATGCGACAAGAGCAGGGCACCCGAATGATCCTGACGTTGGCCGGGTATTTGATGCGGCCCCCGCCTGCCAGGTCGGCCCCCGCGTAAGAGCACCATTTGCAGAGAAAGGCAACAAGCTTGGGCTCGTAGCCGTCTTCTTGTTCTTTTGTGTCGGCTGTCTGCACGGTCTCGCCTTCTTGGGTCACGTTCAACCTACTCCTCCATAGGGGTCACTCAATCGCACTGAGCGGGTCCGTCAGACGGCCAGCAGTTCGGCCAGAATCTGCTCGTGGCTGAAGCCAGCCAGGTTCGGCGCCCCAGCCCTGCAGACTACAGTGCAGTTCCCGCATCCGTGGCACAAGCTCTCAATCACGTGTGCCACTTCTTTATTCTCCCTGGTCATGGCATCCCGAATCTCTACTGCCTCGATGGCCCCGAAGGGACAGACTTCCTGGCAGGCAAAGCAACCGCTGCACAGACTGGTGTCAATGCACGACACCATGGGCTCACCGGTCAAGACATCGCTGCTGAACAATGCGAGTGCCTTGGCCGACGCCGCAGAAGCCGTGGCTACTGTATCAGGGATGTCCTTGGGAGCCTGGCATGCCCCAGTCAGAAAGACCCCACTTGTCACCGTCTCCACGGGAGCGAGCTTGGGATGGCCCTCAGTGAACAAGCGATTCTCGTCATAGGGGATACCCAGCATCCGAGCGACGTCCACTGCATCGTCCCGGGCAATCAAGGCCGTGGCGAGTACTACCAGATCCGCCTTAACCTCCACCTGGGTTCCCGACAGCGTGTCAGCACCGCGCACTACCAGCTGACCGTCCTCTTCAAAGATGCGGGACACCCTGCCCCTCAAGTAGTTGACACCAAACTCTTCCTGGGCCCTGCGCACAAACTCCTCATAGTTCTTCCCGGCTGCCCTGATGTCCATATAGAAGACATAGGCCTGGCCGTCGGGGTTGTGTTCCTTGAACAACAGTCCGTGTTTGGCTGTGTACATGCAGCACAGTCGCGAACAGTATGCAACGCCCTTGGCTCTATCGCGCGATCCCACGCAAGCGATAAAGACCACGGTATTGACCTCCTTGCCATCCGAGGGACGGAGGATCCTTCCCCCAGTCGGGCCAGAAGAGTTCACCATCCTCTCGAACTGCAGGCCGGTGATCACGTCCTTCAACTGTCCCGCGCCGTACTCTTTGTACGTCGAGTGGTCAAAGGTGGTAAAGCCCGTTGCCACGATGATGGCGCCGAACTTCTCCTCGATCACCTCGTCTTCCTGCTCAAAGTCCACGGCACCCACTTCACAAGACGTCTCACATATCCTGCATTTGCCGCGCTGGAAGTACAGGCAATTGTCACGATCGATCACAGGAACACGAGGTACGGCTTGCGGGAACGGAATGTGGATCGCCTTCCGCATGCCAAGATGCTGATCGAATTCCGACGACACTCTCTTCGGGCACTTTTGCCAGCACGTGCCGCAGCCGGTGCACTTGTCCGCATCCACTGAGCGCGCTCGCAAACGGATCTTGGCAACATAGTTCCCAACGTAGCCCGTGACCTCTTCAACTTCAGCATGCGTGTAGATCTTGATGTTCGGATTGCGAGACACCGCCACCATCTTGGGCGTCAGAATACACGCCGCACAGTCCAGGGTGGGGAACGTCTTGTCGAACTGCGCCATTCTCCCGCCAATGGAGGGCTCTCGCTCGACGATGACCGCCTCGTAACCTGCCAGACCGACGTCAATGGCCGCCTGGATCCCGGATATGCCCCCACCAATGATCAGCGCTCTGCGTGTGACGGGGATGCTGCCCGCAACCAGCGGTGCGTTGTGTGCTACCTTGGCGACTGCCATTGCTATCAGGTCGAGCGCCTTTTCTGTGGCCTCGTCGCGGTCCGTATGAACCCAAGAGCACTGCTCGCGGATATTTGCGATCTCCAGCATGTAGGGGTTCAACCCCTCGTTCTCCAGGCAGCCACGAAAAGTCGGTTCATGCAAGCTCGGAGAGCACGCAGCCACAACCGCCCGATCCAGGTCATGCTCCTTGATTGCTTCAGCAATCAGCTTCTGTCCTGGGTCAGAGCACATGTATTTGTAGGTTGTCGAATAGGCAACTCCCGGCAGATCCGCCGCAAGCTCCGCAACCTTCTCGACGTCTACGGTGCTGGCAATATTGCTGCCGCACCAGCAGACGAATACTCCGATCCTAGTCATGCCATTTCCTTTCTCTTGTCCAGGCCCTTGGCTGCGAGCAGCTTCGAAGGGCTCGTAATGTGTTTGCTCAGACCTAGATCTTTGGGTTCGAGTCCCAATGCGAGGCCCACAAGCTGAGTGAAGTACAGGATGGGAACGTTGAACTGCGTCTGGTACCGTTTGTTGATCTGTACCTGTCGCATGTCCAGGTTGGAGTGACAAAGTGGGCAGGCGACGACAATGCAGTCCGCCCCCCTATTGCTGGCCGACTGCAGGATATCGCGGCACAGCTTCAATACCACGTCAGTCCTGGTCAGGCTCAGACTCTGGCCACAGCACACTGTTTTGTAGGGCCAGTCCAGCGCTTTCGCACCCAGAGCAGCAGCGAGCTCATCCATAGCCGTGGGATTCTCCGGGTCATCAAAAGCGACGATTTCGGGGGGTCTCGACAGGAGGCAGCCGTAGTAGGCGACCACCCTCAGATCGGACAGCTCCCTGGTGACCTTCTCGCGCAGCGCGTC
>JBFEPU010000059.1:0-12149 GCA_041549915.1 Anaerolineae bacterium
CTGCACCTGCGGACAGTGCTGGCGAATGGTTCGAGTGGCTTCGACTCCGCTGATCTTGGGCATGACCAGATCCATCAGGATCACATCGGGCCGGACCCGGGCACAGATGTCAAGTGCTTCCCGGCCATCGCCCGCCTCACCGACCAGTTCCAGGTCAGGGCTGGCCTTGACAAAAGCAGCCAGTCCTCGGCGCACCATGGGGTGGTCGTCAACGATCATGACGCGAATAGGGTTTGACGTACTCATGCGCTTCTATCCTTTCAGTACACGGAGGAATAGAGATAGGTGATTACGTACTCCCTGCTCGGTGCTTGTCGATGGCTGCTGTCTTGACCAGTCGAGCCCACGGTCACGCAGTCCCTGTCCACACAACGGTCACCCTCGTACCGTGTCCGAGCCTGCTGTCGATCTCCAGCCTCGCTCCGATTGCCTGAGCGCGTTCGCGGATAATATGCAGTCCGAGATGATGTGGCGGAGTGTCAACGGGGTCGAAGCCATCACCGTTGTCCGTAATTTGCATGTTTACAATGTGCTGCTGCCTACCGCCGTCTCCAGTCTGAACGGGGGTACAACGAAGACGGATGTCTACTTGGCTGGCGTGGGCGTGCTTGACGACGTTGTTTAGTGCTTCCTGCGCGATGCGGTACAGAGCCACCTGCACATCTTCTGGCAGGGCACACTGACCATCGAGGGATACCTCGACAGGCGTGCCTGTCCGACCGGTCACCGCCTCACCCAGTTGGCGCAACAGATCACCCAAGGTGGCCTCGGCCAGCGCAGCCGGCCTTAGCTCCAGCAAAAGCGTGCGCATCTCAGCCATCGCGCCTCTGCTCAACTGGCGCAATTCCGTCAGGAGCTCTCGTCCTTCCTCTGGATCGCATTCCCACGTGCTGGGCAGTACTTCGGCGATCAGGCTAGCGGAGAATAGCGTCTGCGTAACGGCGTCGTGGAGATCGCGAGCCAAACGGCTCCGTTCCGTCTCTGCCGCCATCTGCTCAACCCGCTCGCGGAGCTGTGCGTTCGCGATGGCCAGCGCGGCATGATCCACCAAGGTTAGTCCTAGTTCGAGGTCTTCCTCGGTGAACGAACGTTTGCTGAGATAGAACAGCACCAGGCCTCCGTAGAGTTCTGTACCGACCGACAACGGGATGCCCAGCACTGCGTGGTATTGGCTCATCGTTGCAGGAGGGGCCTGCAGGTTGGAAGCGTGATAGCTTTCAATATCAGGCACGATCAATGGTTCCTGCGCCTGCATCGCCTGCGCGACCCATTCTGCCGTGCCGGGCGGAACTACCCGGCTCGTGGCACCTGGCACGTGAGGCGCACGGCTGCCCAAGACGGTAACCACAGAGCCGTCCTCCTCTCGTTGGAAGACAACCGCTTGCGCCGCCCCTGTCAACAGAGCTCCTTGGGAAGCGATGTGCTCCAGGCTTTCTCTCAGTGATCGGTCTGAGTTGAGGATAACCAGGATTTCACGCAGACCTTCCGCCACAAGCCTGCGCCGCTCGATCTCGTAGGTTCTCTCGTCAACTTGAGACTCTAGTTCACGCGTGTGTGCCTCGATATTCCTCAGCCGCAGGCGGTATGCAGCGAATACGCTGGCTAACAGCAGCAGCGCAAGGCCACCTTGGAACCACCGCTCTTCCCAGATTGGAGGGGTGACAGTGATGTATATGGCGAGGCCCTCCCTGTTCCAGATGCCATCGCTGTTTGAGCCTTGGACGCGAAAGATATAGTCTCCACCCCTCAGGTTGCTGTAGCTCTGATAGCGACGTATCCCGGCGCTTACCCAGTCAGGGTCAAAACCCTCGAGCCGATATTGATACTGGTTCTTGTGCGGTGCCGTATAGTCCAGGGCGGCGAACTCGAATGCGATAAAGTTGTCGCTGTAGGATAGCTCAATGTCCAAGTCCTGTGAGATATCACGCAGGATCGTCTCAGCAAACTTGCTGAAGGCTGTTATCACGATCGGCGGCGGATAGGGGTTGTCTTTGACATCCGGTGGGTAGAAGGCATTGAATCCGTTAATACCTCCGAAGTAGACGACGCCACTGATGCCCTTGTGGTACGCACCGCTACTGAACTCGTTGCTCTGCAGACCGTCGCTGACATCATAGTTCCTGAACTTCTCTGAGCTGGAAGTGAACCTGGACAGCCCTCTATTCGTGCTCAGCCACAGGTATGTTGTGTTGTCCTCCAGTACTCCATACACCACATCGTTCGCCAATCCATCTTTCTCACGGAAGTGGGTAAACTGACCGGTGCTTCGATCCAGCCTGTTGAGCCCGCCACCCCAAGTCCCAACGTACAATCGGTTCCGGTAGTCCTCCGTGATGCTGAACACCCGGTCATTGCTCAAGCTCTGTGCATCCATTGGGTCGTGCCGGTAGTGGGCGAACTGCTCACTATCTGGATCGAGGCGATTGAGCCCACCTCCCATCGTCCCGATCCAAAGGACGCCGTCATAGCTTTCGTAGATACTTGTGACGGTGTCATGGCTCAGGCTGTACGGATCACTCGGATCATGTTGGTAGCGCGTGAACTGACCGCTAGATCGATTGAGCTTGTTGAGTCCGCCACCGAGAGTGCCAATCCACAGCGTGCCTGATCTGTCTTCGAATATTGGCCAGACGCTGTTGTGGCTGAGGCTGTGCGGATCGTCAGGGTCATGTCGGTAGTGGAAGAACCGCTGGTTCCCTCGATCGAGTCGATCGAGCCCACCATCGGTTCCTATCCAGAGCACACCTCCAGCGTCTTCGTAGATCGACCTGACGTGATTGCTGCTCAAGCTGTAGGGATCATCTGGGTCGTGCAGGTAGTGTGTCCACTGGCCGCTTTGTGGGTCAAATCGGTTCAGCCCACCACTGTAGGTTCCAATCCATACGAAACCAGAGTTATCCTCCCAGATGGCCAAGACGCTGTTGTCGCTTAGGGTGTTGGGATCACTGGGATCCTTGTGATAGTGGGCGAACTTCTGGTTGGCAGGATTGGCCTTGCTCACTCCACCACCGAACGTGCCAATCCACAGCACGCCGCCGCGGTCTTCATAGATGGACCACACATCGTTGTGGCTCAGACTGTGCCGGTCCAGGGGATCGTTCACGTAATGGACGAATTGATCGCTGGCGCGGTCATATCTGTCGAGACCGCGCCCAGTGGTTCCAACCCACAGCACACCCGCGTGGTCCTCATAGACTACCTGGACCTCGTTACTGCTCAGGCTGCGAGCGTTCTGAGGATCATTCTGATAGCGGACGAACCGTCCGGTCTCTGGATCCAACCGGTTCATTCCTGCATCTCCCGTGGCAATCCACAGCCGGCCCTCACTGTCCTCGTGGATGAAAGTGACTTGGTTGCTGCTCAAGCTGTGGGGATCCTCGGGGTGATGTTGGTAATGGATGAATTGCTGCTGCGCACGATCCAGACGGTTTAGCCCTCCACCATACGTTCCAATCCATAGCTCTCCAGTCCTGTCTTGGTGAATGGCGACCACTGAACCGTCGCTTAGGCTGTGTGGATCGAGCGGATCGTGTCGGTAATGGAGGAACTGATCATTCTCGCGATCGAGTTTATCGACACCACCTTCACTGGTGCCGATCCACAGGACGCCAACACCATCCTCATAAATGGACTGGATGTTGTTGCTGCTGATGCTATGCGGGTTGCGAGGATCGTTCTTGTAGTGCGTGAATTGCTCAGTCTCCGGATCAAGCCTATCGAGGCCGCCGCCCCGTGTCCCAATCCAAAGGGCACCTGTATGATCCTCGAGGATGCAGCGAACGTAGTTGTTGCTCAGGCTGTTCGGATCCTGCGGGTCATGTCTGTAGACCGTGAAGCTGTAGCCGTCGTACTTGTTCAGCCCGTCCTCTGTGCCGAACCACATGTATCCCTTGTGATCTTGCAGGATGCACGCTACCGTGCTTTGCGACAGCCCCTCCTCGATCGAGACACGGTCAAACCGGATGTCATTGTCCCGGGGACGCTGATCGCGGGGGAGTGTTATGCTGATGATGTCTCTGTCTGACTCGATCGGCCCGGGCGTGCGGCCAGGCCTCGCGGGAGTGGGTGTCGCCGAAGGGGTAGCTTCTGGCACAGACGGGTCCTGGGAGAGTGCGACAGGCGGGATGCCCAGGCAAACCGTGGTCACCAGCAAGACCACGACCAACGGTCTGCAGAGGGCCGAACGCTCAAGCAGTTGAGCCGCTTTCTGCCGCACCGTCCCTACTACTCGCTGCTTGCAGGCGTGCCAGGGCTCTGGTTGGGGATTGACTCTGTCCACAATTGATATCTTACCATGACCTGTTCGTTTCCTCAAACCTACCGCCCAGGTAGGCTGCAGCGGCTAGTTCTGTCAGAAGCGCTCCGACTTGGATGGGCCGCCGAGACTGCATGTTTCTGTACGGCGTCTGGCCGGGACAGGCCAACAGGTTACACTACTGGAGCTGCTTGGGAGTCGGACATCCGCTTTCGCCACCGTCACAATGGGCTGGGCTGGCATGGCCCGATTTGCCGCGCCTGCCCCCGGCACAGGATCCGCAGCCAAGAGCTCAACGCCTGCAAGGGGAGGATCTCGAGCATCCTTGTCCCTTGCCTGGCCCTGGAGCTGATGCGTCTTGCAACGGCTTTGTTCGCCATCTGGTTGACCGAGAAGAGCGGGGAGACCCTATGCACGCTGGACCCTTCGAGTCAGAGGTTCGTCTCGCTCAGCCTACGGACCAGCTCAAGTGAACTGCTCGCCTGGGCCCCGTGCGGTGGTGCCCTTGACCCGCGGGGCTGGCTTCATTGCGGGCCCTGCTCTATCGATGGGTGTGCGTCGAAAAAGCCGGTGCCGTCACGCATTGTGTGCAGAAAGCCGCCAACCCTCCTCTGCACACCCGCGCTAGCCAGCGACGCGCTCCATGTTTGGCAGCGAGGTTCCGCTCATGGTGCGGTAGGCTGTACTCAAGCGATTGTGAGCCTCTCCACCACACTTCCTGACTCTCTGCATGTTGAGGTCAGGGATGTTAACGGGACCAGCAGTACACTCGCCATCCACGGTCGATACGCGTTCCTTCGCGCTTCTGAACATCTCATGCAGTTCCTGCCGAGTGCATTCCGACAAACTGGGGTCTACCCAAACATGGGGAGCAACGCTGTCCAATTTGGACCATCAGACGAAGGGGGAGCGCAGCAAGTGAGGACGCCGGGAGGGAACGGAGGCACAGCCAATGGCCAACACCAACAAGAAAACCAGTGCGGCTCTTGATTTCACCATGATCTGATCCAGCAACCTCAGCGGTCTTTGGCAGGTTCACAGGTGGCAGATCGAGCCTATGGTTGTATCGGCAACAAGGCGGCTCTGGCACTACTCTACAGCAAAGAGGAACCGCATGCATCGGCCATCTGGGGGATATCCCTATTGGCCACATGGCCAGTTTCGTTTGGGCAGCACGGCGCGTCTGCACTGTTCTCTCAGAGCCCCCGCCTTGAAGGGTCATTGACACTGGCATGGCGATACGGTATAATCATGTCCGTCGATGGTTCCGAGGAGGACTTGGGCCATCGCATTTTCAGGTTAGCAACGGGAGAAAGCAGCTTGGCACGGATCGGCTTCGTGGCGCGAGTCGCCGGTGTAGTTGTGGATGCCGAATTCCCTTTGGGCGACTTGCCAGGCATCAATAACGCGCTGCGCATCGAGCATAACGGTGGCTCCCCGCTCCTCGTCGAGGTACAGGAGCACACGAGCCCGTTCTCCGTTCGCGGCATCGCGATGAGCAGTACGTCCGGGTTGCAGCGAGGGCTTCAGGTGGTGGACACCGGTGCTCCCATTTGTGTTCCCGTAGGGCAGGCCACGCTGGGCCGCATGTTTAACGTGCTGGGACAGCCTACAGACGGTGGGCTGCCGATAGAGCGGACCCAGTTGCGTCCTATCCACGCAGATGCGCCTGCGCTCAAGGAACACCAAATAGCCAACGCGGTCTTTGTAACTGGCATCAAGGCCATAGACCTCTTGACGCCCTATCCGCTCGGCGGCAAGATTGGCCTGTTTGGCGGTGCCGGCGTGGGCAAGACCATGTTGATCATCGAGCTGATCCGCCACACGATACGCCAGCACTCAGGGATTGCCGTTTTTGCCGGTGTAGGTGAGCGGAATCGCGAGGGCAACGAACTGTGGCTGGAGATGAAGCGCAGTGGCGTGCTCGGAAGCACAATCCTGGTGTTTGGTTCCATGAATGAGCCGCCCGGCGCCCGTCTACGTGCTCCTCTAACGGCGCTGACGATGGCCGAGTACTTCCGCGAGCAGGAACAGCGCCAGGTGCTGTTCTTCATGGACAACACGTTTCGCTACATCCAGGCCGGCGCAGAGGTGTCCGCACTGCTGGGCCGGCTACCGAGTGCAGTTGGATACCAGCCTACTCTCAACAGTGAGATGGGCGAACTGCAAGAGCGGATTGCCACGACCAGCCGCGGCAGCATCACCTCCGTCCAGGCCATCTACGTTCCCGCAGATGATCTCACAGACCCAGCGGTGGTTGCTGCCTTTGCGCATCTGGATGCCACCACTGTCCTATCGCGACGCCAGGTGAGCCAGGGCTATTATCCAGCCGTTGATCCTCTGCAATCGCACAGTAAACTGCTCACTCCTGCCGCTGTTGGGCAAGAGCATGCGAGCATCGCTGATCAAGTCCGCGCGCTGCTGGCTCGCTATGAGGAGCTGCAGGACATTATTGCCATCCTGGGCACCGAGGAGCTGAGCCCTGAAGATCGCATGGTTGTGCAGCGTGCACGCAAGCTGCAGCGCTACCTGACGCAGCCGTTCTTTGTTGCTGAGCCATTTACCGGCCTGCCCGGGCGCTTTGTTCCCTTGGCGGAGACACTGCGTGGCTTTCGTGAGATCCTGGAAGGCCGCCACGATGATCTGCCCGAACAGGCCTTTTATATGGTCGGGACACTGGACGAGGCGGTGGCCAGAGCGGCCGCAATGGCTAGTAAGGGGTGAAGACACTACGAACCCGCTCCCGCACACCGGTAGACCGTAGCTCTGGAGAGTAGGCGTATGTTCCCGCTTTTGCGACTGGTGGTGTTGACCCCCGAAGAGAGCGTGCTCGATGTCAGTGGCGTCCGCTGGGTGCAGGCTCAGCTGGTGGATGGAGGTGGTATTGGCATATGGCCTGGGCACGCCCCACTGCTGGCCGAGACCGTAGCTGCGCCGCTACGCTATGCCGACAAGTCCGGGGAGCACGCGTTGCCACTCGATGGTGGGATACTGCGAGCTACGCCTGGTCGGGTGACCATCTACACGGCACGCACGCTGCCCTCGGACAGCGAACAGGCCGACACGCCAGCCATTCCCTGATCCGGGGTTGCTCATGTCGAACAAAAGCGGGCATGACATCTGGAGTGCAGCGTGGCAGGAGGCGCTGCGCACAACTTCGCTGGGGTGGGACCTGGCGGTACCCATATTTGGTGCCGCTCTGATTGGTCACTCACTTAACCGCCGCTTTGAGACTGGTCATGGGATGACTATCGTACTGTTGCTGTTCGGAGTGCTGGTCGGTTTCTACAATGTTGGACGTCGGATTCAATCCGAGATCGATCGGGATCGCCGCCGCTCACTGAACGAGCATCGGAAGGACGAGCCCCTTTGACTGCCCTCTACTGGCTATTTGTCGGATCAGCTATCGGTCTGTTCCATGTGCTGACACTCTGGTACACGGTATCTGCACTGGAGCCGGCCAGAATCGGGCGTGCGCTATGGTTGATGTGCGGTGGGGGGCTCGTGCGTTCTGTAGCGGCAGCCGCTTTGCTGATGGCCGCTGTCAATCAGGGCCTAAGTGCAGGCCTGTTCGCTGCCGGCGGCTTTCTTGTGTCGCGTCTGGCGTTGGCTGGTGTTCTGGGACGGCGCATGGTCAGGACATAGACGGCCTATTCGGGCTAGAAAAGGAAGCAAATGGAAGGAGTTTTCCCGCAGGTAGTGCTTGAGGTCCTCGGCATTCCCGTGCGCGACACGGTCGTGTCAACTTGGGTCATGATCCTGGTGATCGCTTCAGCAGTTTATGGTATTGGGCGACGCTATCCGGAAGTGCTGGAGATGCTGGCAGAGTTCATAGCAGAAACCATCTCCAGTGTCATGGGACGTCCCGCAGATACCTACCTTCCAATCCTCGGCACGTTGACTGTCTTCATCGCAGTTGGCAATGCGTTTGGCGCTGTGCCTGTCGTCGTCTCGCCAACACGCGATATCAACACGCCGCTTGCTTTGGCGCTTGTTGTCTTCTTCTCGGTTCACTACTTCGGTGTGCGGGAGAAAGGCGCGGTTGGCTACCTGCGGGCTCTCGCGACACCGATCTTCACGCTGCCACTGGAGCTGATCGGGCAGTTCAGCCGCACTCTATCCCTAACCCTGCGCCTGTTTGGCAATGTTCTGAGCACCGAGATGATCGTCGCCGTGGTCTTCTCTCTGCTTCCGCTGATCATGCCGTTGCCTCTTATCGGCTTCAGCATGTTCACCGGAGCTTTGCAGGCCTACATATTCACCGTACTGGCTGCGGTTTATGTCGGAGCCGCTGTGGAAGCTGAAGAGTAGACAAAGAAGAAAAGGAGTGAGTACATGGACGCTGGAACCCTGGTCGCTATTGTCACCATCGTGGTTACCGCAATCACCATTCTGCTGGGCACAATCGTGCCCGCGGTGGTCGAAGGCCGCGCCGTGATCAAGGCGCTGGACGGCATGATCCGGCAGCCTGAGGTGGCTGATCAACTGCGCGCTACTCTGTTTATCGCTATGGCTCTGTTGGAGTCTACGGCTATCTACGTATTGCTGGTGTGTCTAATCCTCATCTTTGCCAATCCGCTAGCTGACCGCGTGTTCTAGGGGTGTGTGAGCATGTTGAATCTGGATCCAGCCACCATCATCTTCCAGATCGTCAACTTCGTTGTCCTGGCCGCATTGCTCTACCGCTTGTTGTTCCAACCCGTATTGCGCAAATCCGCACAGCGGGCCGCGGAAAGGGAGCAATTGGCCAGGGAGTTGTCCGAGGAGAGGGAGAACGTGGCAGCTCTGCGTGCCGAGCTGGAGCGAGCACAAGCACGGGTCGAGGAAGAGGCGCAGAGTATTACCGCGGAAGCGCGAGCGCACGCTGAGGCTGAACGGCAGGAGCTCCTGGGACAGGTCCAGACCGAGGCAGAGCGGGTGCTGGCTGAGATGCAAGCTGATGCTGTCCGACTCAGGCAACAGGCGCTGGATGAATCCCGTGACCAAGTTGTGGATGCTATCCTTGAGATCAGCGGTAGTGTTATCCACCGTGTAGCGCCACCCGCGG
The DNA here is from genome assembly GCA_041549915.1 of Anaerolineae bacterium. Classification (GTDB taxonomy): domain Bacteria; phylum Chloroflexota; class Anaerolineae; order UBA2200; family UBA2200; genus JBFEPU01. The sequence continues at coordinate 9,303 of JBFEPU010000059.1, forward strand.
TGCATGATGATCTCGTCGCTGGGTTGAGCGAACGCATCCGTGAAATGGGGCTGGGTGAGATGCAGCGGGTGGAGGCCATACGCCGCTCGCTGGGCAGCCGAGAGCCGGTTGCTCATATCACTTCTGCACGAGAGCTCTCTACTGAACAGCAGGGACAGTTGGCGCAGATTCTCACCGCGCTGGCGGACCGCCACGTGACCATGGAAATGCACGCAGATCCCAATCTGGTAGCTGGCATTCGTGTGCGCCTGGGAGATACGGTGATGGACAGTTCGATCGCTGGCCAACTGTCGGAGTTGCGCGCGCATGTCTCGGCAGCACTTGCGGAGCAGGACAGCAGTGTCTGAGCCCGGGCCCGACATTCCCTCCATCTTGCGCGCGGTCCGCCAGCACCTCCATCAGATGGATGGTGATGTGCGCTTCGCCGAGGTTGAGCCTGCGCAGCGAATCCGAGATGCTGTCACCAGTGTGTCCAGACTGTCCACCGTGCAGCCTGATGTACGACCTCTGCTCGCCACTCTGCGCGCGAGGGCCAGTGAACTGTCTGCGGAAGCGCGCTTTTACGATGTGGGGACTGTACAGCACATCGGGAGCGGCGTGGCGACCCTGTCTGGACTGCCCAGTGCGCGAACGGACGAATTGGTCGATTTCCCAACGGGTGTGCAAGGGATGGTGCTTAACCTGGATCATGAGTACCTCGACGTGATTCTGCTGGGTTCTGAGGAGGGGATCCAGGGTGGGGACCTGGTTACTGGGTCTGGCAGACGTCTGCGTGTGCCGGTGGGACGCCAGCTCCTGGGGCGCATCGTGGATCCGCTCGCTAGGCCACTGGACGATCGCGGGCCAATTCAGGCGGCCGGGTGGCATCACGTGGAGCGGACTGCTGCAAGCATCATCGAACGAGCCCCGGTGAATGCTTCGTTGCACACCGGAGTCAAGATCGTGGATAGCCTGGTACCGATTGGCCGTGGGCAGCGCGAGCTCATCATAGGTGACCGGCAGATTGGCAAGACGACGCTCGCGCTTGATGCGATCGTGCGCCAGAAGGGTCAAGTCCTATGCGTCTATGTGGCTATTGGCCAAAAAAAGTCTTCTTCCCTGGAAGTGATCGAAACGCTTCGTGAGCACGATGCCTTGTCGTACTCCGTCGTTGTTGTATCTAGCCCAGACGACCCGCCTGCCCTCCGCTACCTGGCGCCGTATGCGGGCTGTACCATGGCCGAGTTCTTCGTAGATGCCGGCCAGGATGTACTGATCGTCTTCGATGACCTGTCCAAGCATGCCGACGCATACCGTGAGTTGAGCCTCCTACTTCGGCGCCCGCCCGGCCGGGAGGCATATCCGGGGGACATTTTCTACCTGCACGCCCGGCTTTTGGAGCGTGCCTGTAGGCTGGGGCCTGAGGCAGGAGGAGGTTCGCTCACTGCGTTGCCCATTGCGGAAATCAAGAGTGGCAACATAGCGGCCTACATTCCTACCAATCTGATTGCCATCACCGACGGCCAGATTGTGCTCGACACCGCTCTGTTCAATCAAGGGATCAAGCCGCCGGTGCACGTTGGCCTGTCAGTCTCTCGCGTTGGAGGAGCGGCACAGTCGGCGGCTATGCAGGCGCTGGCTGGCAGCCTGCGTCTGGAGCTTGCACAATTTGAAGAGGTGTCTCGTTTTGCACGGTTTGGAGCTGAGGTCGACGAGTCAACGCGACTTCAAATCAGACGCGGTGAGCGATTGCGTGCAGTGCTCACGCAACCGCCCAATCAGCCTCTCTCGTTGGCAGCCGAGGTGATCATCTTGCTCGCCGCTGGCGAGGGGTTCTTGGATGACGTGAAACTGCAGGACATTCCTGCGTTTGAACAGGGATTGCTGGACTATGTGACGGCAAAGCAACCCGATCTGTACTATGACCTTGACCGCACAGGGCAATGGACCGAACAGATCCGGGACACCCTGCGTGGGACATTTGCGGAGTACCTTGCCATGCTGTCCGAGTCACCGCCAATGGACGGTGAGACAGGGAAGGTAGGGACATCATGAAAATGGTCATGGCGGTGGTGGCCAAAGAAGAAGCAAATGATGTCTTGGCTGCACTGGTTGCGAGTGGACACACAGCAACCTTTGTGGAAAGCAAAGGAGGTGTGCTGCGCCAGTCAAGCCAGGCGCTCTTCATCGTTGTCGAAGATGAGGACCTTGACGCAGTTCTGGACACGATCAACTGTTCCTGCCAGTCGTCTGTGTCCCTGGACACGCCAGGCGGTGCTGGTGAGAGCGCGCCGTCGCCCATCCGTCAAATGGCATCCGTGGGCGGGGCAGTGGTGTTTGTGTGGGAGCTGGAGCGCTTCGAAAGGTACGGAGCCTATGGAGGAAGTGGAGCGCCTGAAGGCGCGGCTTGATAACGTACAAGCCGTTGAACCGATTCTTGGCGCACTGCGCACCGTCTCCTCAGGCAGCCGTGTGCTTGCTCTCAAGAAGATGGATGTCGTCGAGTCCTATCGCCAAGACTTGCTGGACGTCATCGCCAACACGTCGCCGCATCTGACCAAGCGCCAGCGGATGCTGAGCGAGGCTTGCCCCGAGAACGGTCGGCGCGCTCTTCTGGTCATTGGGAGTGAGCGCGGCCTGTGTGGGGCTTTTAATGATGTGCTTGCTGCCTATGCGGAGCAGGTGTTGCAGGGATACGGTGCCGATGGCACTAGTGTGGCACTGATGTCTTTGGGAACGCGGGCACTGCGGGCCCTGCAACTGCGTGGCCGCGACCTGGTGTGGTCTAGCCGCCTGTCGCTGCGTGCTCTGCCTCGCTACCAGCTTGCCTGCGAACTGGCTTCTGGATGGTTGGGGCAACATAAACAC
>JBFEPU010000060.1:0-11926 GCA_041549915.1 Anaerolineae bacterium
GCGCATGCTGCACGGACGGATTCTCTCCAGCCCCTATGCTCACGCCCGCATCAAGCGCATTGATGTCAGTGAGGCCCTGGCGATGGGAGCCGTCGTCATCACCTTCGACGATGTCCCCAAGGTGCGCTACAACGAGCGCATCGTCACCACGCCGCCGGTCCTGCACAAGGATCACTACGTCCTGGCCGACAAGGTGCGGCGGATGGGTGAGGCAGTCGCTGCTGTGGCGGCGGAGACGGAGGCGCTGGCCGAGAAGGCTATGCGCGCCATCAGAGTCGACTATGAGGTGCTGCCCGTCCTCACCGATCCCTTTGAAGCGATGAAGCCGCACGCCGAACCGATCTATGACACGATTCTGTGGGGCGACAAAGAAATCACAGTCGAAAACAACATCGCTTGCCAGCGCAGCGTCGAGGAAGGGGACGTGGACCAGGCTTTTGCTGAGGCCGACATCATCGTCGAGGGCACGTTCAAGACACCCAAGATCTATCACATGCAGCTGGAACCCAAGACCGCCGTGGTCCGCCCAGAGGCCGACGGCGGCCTTACGGTCTGGGCGACAACGCAGTCCATCCACAACCTGCGCATCTCGCTGGGCCAGATCTTTGGGATCCCACTGAGCAGGATCAATGTCATGCGCATGCCCATTGGTGGCAGTTTCGGGTCGAGCATTCAGATGAACTCGCCTGTCCCCATTTGCGCCGCGCTGGCGCTCAAGGCCGGCCGCCCGGTGAAGCTTTCACTGACGCGCGAAGAGGACATGCACGATCACTCCAAGTACCCCACCGAGATCTCCCTTCGGCTGAGTGCCAAACAGGACGGCACACTGACCGGTGCAGAGATGAAGCTGACGGTGGATATCGGTGCGCACAACGTCCAGCCGTATTCCCTATTGGGTGTGTGCGTGGGCTGGCTGGTATCCCTATATCGACTCCCCAGCGTGCGCTATCAGGGCACAGCAGTCTACACCAACAAAGCACCCTCCTGCGCGCTGCGCGGATTTGGCAACCCGCAAGTCACCTTTGTCGCCGAATCCCTGATGGACGAACTCGCGGAGAGGTTGGGACTGGATCCCATCGACCTGCGCCTCAAGAACTATATCGGGTTGGGCGATTGTTTCTGGGGACAGGGCCCGCTGGTTCGCTCAGTAGTGCAGAGCGATGGCGTGGAAGAGTTGCTTCGCCGTGGTGCAGAGGCGATTGGCTGGAAGGATCGTCAACCTTCCGGATCGCAAACCGGTCGCTACCGACGCGGAATCGGGGTGGGACGTGGCTTCCACACCTCCAGTGCGGGCGCTCCACAGCCCGGGGATGTGATCGACTTTTCCGGTGCCATGGTCAAGATCAATACCGACGGCTCTGTGGATGTAGTTACGCCGGTCATGGATCAGGGGGGAGGGACACTGGAGGCGATGACGAAGCTCGTTGCTGAGACCTTGTCCGTGCCGCTGGACAAGGTCGACGTTGCTCCGGGAGAGACGAGGTCAACCGTCTATGATGTAGCCACGCATGCCACCCGGGGCATCTACGCCGGTGGTGGAGCTGCCGTCCGTGTAGCCCAGAAGGTCCGACAGGAGCTGCTGGAGACGGCGGGCAGGTTCCTGGACGTCATGCCTGACGGGCTTTCGATTGAGCTGGACGAAGAGCTGGGACAGGGCGTCGTGTTTGCACCAGCTATCCCGGAGCGTCGCATGACCATCTCCGAGATCGCCACCAAGTGCTGGACGACGAGCTGGAAGGTCATCGCCGCTGTGGACAGCTACCGTCCAACCAACTGCCCACCGGCCTACATGACCACCTTCGTGGAAGTCGAGGTGGACACCTGGACCGGGATCGTTCGTACCGTACGGGTGGCGCTGGGATGTGACTGCGGAACCGTCGTTAACCCGGACATGACCGCTGGACAGCTGGAAGGCGGCTTGCTGCAAGGGGCGGGCTTTGCGCTGTACGAGGCCAGCGGCTGGGACGACCAAGGACAGTTGTTGTCCAAGGGCTATATGCTCGACACCAAGATCCCGGGCGTAAGCGAGACGCCGCATCTCGACTCCTGGCAGGTGGCTTTCGCTCACACCTACGAGCCCACGGGACCTTTTGGAGCCAAGGGCGTTGGCGAAGCAGCCTCAAACCCCGTCGCTGCCGCCTATGCCAATGCCATTCACAATGCGCTCGGTATCCGCTTCTACGAACTGCCTATCACGCCAGAGAAGATTCTGGCTGCCGTGAGGGAGCATGTCCATGAACCAGATGACCAATTCGCACATCTTGGCGCACGAGTTTGATTACTTTCAGCCTTCGACCGTCGGCGAAGCCATCGCGCTGCTGACCGAGCATGGCCGAGGCGCCCGGCTGCTGGCCGGAGGCACGGATCTGATCGTGCAGATGAAGATGGAGCGCCTGGCTCCAGAATGCTTGATTGACATCCACAAGATCCCCGACCTGGATGAGGTGGAGCCACAGAGCGATGGCCTGCGCATCGGCGCTCGCACGCGCATCTGGGACATCGCCAACGACCCGGAGGTCCGGGCGGGCTACACTGCTCTGGCAGAGGCATGCGCTTCCTTCAGCACAACGCAGATTCAGTCCATGGGCACCGTGGGCGGGAATCTGTGCAACGGCTCGCCAGCATCCGATTCCGCCCCGCCGCTGATTGCCTTCGACACCGACGCGCTCCTCGAAAGCTCCAGTGGCCAAAGAAAGCTGCCACTGGAGGAGTTCTTCCTCGCTCCTGGCCAGACCGCCCTGGGCGAGGGAGAAATGCTGGTTGGGCTTGCGATTCCGCGCCCGGGTCCGGGAACCGGAAGTGCCTTCCTGAAGGTTTCGCGCGTGCATGCTGACATCGCCAAGGCCAATGCGGCGGCGGTGCTGGTGCGAGCAGACGACCGCATCGCGGACTGCCGGCTGGTCTTTGGGTCAGTCGCCCCCAGACCGGTGCGCGCTCGCAGGGCCGAGACGCTCCTGAAGGGAAAGGCCTTTCACGCAGACCTCATAGCGGATGCGGCAGAGGCCGCGGCTGAAGAGGTCGCTCCGATTGACGATGTGCGTTCCACGGCCTGGTACCGAAGGCAGGTTGTCAGGGCCATGGCCCACGACGCGCTCGGTCTGGCCTGGGAAAGGGCCGCACAGCACGGTACGGCCGATTCCGGCCAGCATCGGAAGCAGCCTGGAGACAGGCGCTCACATCCACGACCCGACCCTGGGTCCTCCCTGAGGGTCTCGGCGACGGGACATCATCCTATCGAGCTTGTGGTGAACGGGGTCAGGCGCCCGCTCACGGTAGCACCCAACGACTTGCTGCTGAATGTGCTGCGCGAGAGACTCGAATTGACGGGTACCAAGTATGGGTGCGGCATCGGTGAGTGCAGCACGTGCACCGTTGAGTTGAATGGGGAACTGGTGCTCTCATGCCTGGTGCTGGCCATCAGCGCTAACGGCGGTGAGGTAGTCACCGTGGAGGGCTTGCAGGGACCCAACGGTGAGTTGGACGTACTGCAGGAGGCCTTTATTACGCATGCCGCCTCTCAGTGCGGCTACTGCACTCCCGGTATGCTGATGACGGCAAAGCGCCTGCTGCAGGACAATGCCAACCCGACCGAGGATCAGGTACGGGATTACTTGAAGGGCAATGTCTGCCGCTGCACAGGCTATGCCAGCATCGTTCGCGCGGTGATGAGTTGCGCGCAGACAGGGGCAGCGACCGAGGCTGAGGTCGCCTGAGGCAGCGTTGCTGCGCCAAGCCCGTTGTGTGCGCTGCAGGGCTCATAGGAGGAGGCATGTATGCTACCTGAGTTCGATCTCCTGATGCCACGGACGCTGGCCGAGGCTCTCCAGTGGCTATCTGAAGACGGACCCAATATCACGCCACTGGCCGGTGGTACCGACCTGATCCCCGACATGCGGGCAGGGAGCCACCGTCCTCGAGTGATGATGGACATCTCCAGGCTCGACGAGCTGCGCGGAATCCGGGTGGAGGATGGATACCTTGTTGTGGGCGCAGCAGTGACCATCGCCGAGTTGCTGGATGACCTGCTGGTCCATCAGCATGCCAGCGTGCTCAGGCAAGCGGCAGCGGTCATGGCCAATCCTCTGGTCCGCAACCGCGCCACCGTGGGGGGCAATCTGGTGAATGCATCACCGGCCGCGGATACCGCCACTCCCTTGCTTGCCCTAGCTGGCGAGGTCGAACTCGTCAGCCAGCAAGGCTCGCGCCAGATGGCGCTGGAAGGTTTCTTCACCAGCCCCGGGGGAACGGTTCGCCGGCCGGACGAACTGTTGTCCTCGGTTCGTTGTCCTCTTCCCCCGTCCAGCGCGAAAGGGGTCTACCGCAAGCTGGCGCTTCGCAAGGCGGGTGCCGTATCTGTGGTGAGCGTCGCTGCCGTCCTATCACACGACGGAGGCGGGCAGTGCGATGGTGCGCGCATCGCCCTGGGCGCTGTGGCTCCCACTCCCATCCGTGCGCACGCCGCGGAAGCAGCCCTCTGTGGTCAGTCGCTGACCTCAGATTCTATCGCCGTTGCGGCCCGTCTGGCTGCCGAAGCGACGTGCTGCATTGACGATGTGCGGGCCTCGGCTGCCTATCGCTCGCGCGTGACGGAAGTGCTTACGCGTCGTGCACTGGATCAGGCAGCCAATGGGTGACAATAGGAGGTAGCCATGGAAGCGAAGGTTGTGAGCTTCACCGTCAACGGGCGCGGCCACGTGGTGGCGCTGGCCCCCAACCTGACCCTGCTCCGCGCCCTGCGCGACCTGGGCTATACGGATATCAAGAATGGCTGTGAGAAGGGCGATTGCGGTGCTTGCGCCGTGCTGCTGGATGGCAAGGCGGTCAACAGTTGTCTCGTGCTCGCCTGGCAAGCGGAGGGCGCGCAGATCGTCACCGACGCTGGTCTGGGCACGATGGATGTTCCCCATCCGATACAGGAGGCCTTTGCGGACTCGGGCGCTGTGCAGTGCGGATACTGCACGCCGGGGATGATCATTTCGGCCAAGGCCCTATTGGACCGCAACCTCGATCCGACTGATGAGGAGATCTGCGAGGCAATGGCGGGCAACCTGTGCCGCTGCACCGGCTACACGCAGGTCGTCGAGGCTGTCCACATGGCGGCACAGAAGATGCAGGAGGCGAGTGATGACACACGCCGTTAAGCCGCTACCGCCAGTTGAACTGCCCCCACTGCGCCAGATAGGCAAGCCGCTGCGCCGAGTAGACGCTATGGGCAAGGCGGTCGGCCAGACGGTCTTTGCTGGCGACTATACCATGCCGAACATGCTGCACGGCAAGGTGTTTCGCAGCAGCGAGCCGTCCGCGCGCATCAAGCGACTCGATGCAACCAAGGCAAGAGAGCTGCCCGGCGTGGTGTGCATCCTCACCGCAGCGGACCTGCCAGATGCCAAGCTGACCACAGACATGCCTGGTCAGACCGGCCAGAAACGTCGCGCTGGCACGGACGCGCCGGTGCTGGCCAGTGACAGGGTGCGCTATGTGGGTGAACCAATCGCCCTGGTGGCAGCGGAGACACTGGACATCGCTGAGCGTGCGCTGGAACTGATCGACATTGAGTACGAGATGCTGGCAGGCGTCTTCGACCCTCTCGAAGCGATGAGGCCAGGCGCTCCAGTGGTCCACGAGCCAGACAATATCGTTGCTCACTGGAAGATCCGCAAGGGTGACATCGAGGCCGGCTTTGCCAGGGCCGATCGGATCGTGCAGAACACCTTTCGCTCGCAGTTCGTTGATCACGCCTACCTAGAGCCAGAGTCCGGCGTAGCCTGGGTGGACGATCAAAGTGTGATCAACATCCGCGTCAGCACCCAGGTTGTGGAGCATTTTCGCAGCATTGCCCGGGCAGTGGGTGTGCCTCACAACAGGATTCGCGTGAGAGGCACGATGGCGGGCGGTCGTTTCGGCGGCAAAGAGGACATCACTGTCGAGATCTACCTGGCCCTGCTGGCGAAGCACACCGGCCGGCCGGTGCGGCTAGTCTACACACGTGAAGAGTCCATACAGGCACACTCCAAGCGCCATCCGGTCATCATCACCCACCGCACCGGCGTCAAGGAAGACGGCCGCATCACCGCTGCCGAGATTGAGGCGGTCGCCGATGCTGGGGCGTACCCGTACCTGAGCACCTACGTGGCGTTGTACATCGCCGTCCAGGGTTGTGGCCCCTACCGCGTGGATAACGTCAGCGTGGACAGCAAGGCGGTGGCGACCAACAATCCCTTCACGAGTGCGATGCGCGGGTTCGGCGCTCCACAGGCCTGTTTGGTCTATGAGCAGCACATGGACGAAATCGCCAAAGCGCTGGGCATGGATCCATTCGAATTGCGCCGCGCCAACTATATCCGAACGGGAGAATCCATCTCCACCGGCCAGGTAATCGAGAGCGCGGCCTGGCTGGAAGAGACCGCCACGCGGGCCCTGGCGGCGCTGGGCGAAAAGACTCCCGATCGCGGCCCGGTCAAAGTGGGGCAAGGTTTCGCCTCTTATCTGAAGAGCTACGGGCGAATCATGTGGTTCCACGACACCTCCCACGCCTGGGTCGGAGTCGAGCAGGATGGCACCGTGGTGGTCCGCTGCGGCGTGCCTGACCTTGGCGGCGGCAACGTCAACAGCTTGTGCCAGATTGCCGCTGAAGTGCTGGGGGTGCCGCTGCAAGAAGTGACTGTCCACAGCACGGACTCTGCAGTGACACCGCTGGCAGGCACGACGACCGCCACCCGCCAGCTCTACATGTCGGGCAACGCGGTATTCCAGGCGGCCACGGCGGTGCGAGATGTGCTGCTCGATCGTGCGTGCAAGTACTTTGAGGAGCCTCCAGAAGCCCTGGACTTGTCGGAAAGCAAGGTCTTTGTGAAGAACGATCCAAGCCAGTCACTTCCGCTCTCCGACTTGGTCAAGATGTGCGCGTCTGAAGGCCTGCAACTCTCCAATCTCGCCCTCTTTGCAGCGCCCTTTACCGATCCCCTTGACCCGGAGAGCGGTCAGGGGCGAATCTTCCCTGACTTTACCTTCGGGGCGCACGCCGCGGAGGTGGCTGTGGATACCGAGACCGGCGAGATCACGCTGCTGAAAAGCGTGGCGTGTCACGACGTAGGACGGGCCATCAACCCTGCATCCGTGGTTGGGCAGATAGTGGGCGGCAGTGCAATGGGCATAGGTCAGGCGTTGATGGAAGACATCCGAGTCGAGAGGGGGATCATCCGAGCACCCTCACTGTCCGAGTACCTGATTCCTACTTCCAAAGACCTGCCCATGACCAAAACCATTATCCTGGAGTCGGGGACGGGCCTCGGTCCCTTTGGGGCCAAGGGTATCGGTGAGCCAGCGCTGACGCCGGCCGCACCTGCGGTCGCTAATGCGGTCGCCGACGCCATCGGGGCGCGTATCTATGACCTCCCCCTGACACCGGAGAAGGTGCTTGCGGCAGTTGACCGCGTCGATGGCGAAAGCTGAGGTGCGGTGATTACAGCACAAGCGAGGTTGAGAGAATGCCAAGGTCACTCCTAAGAAACAGAGACTGGATAACCACCCAGGAATGGTCACGCGCAGAGCTTGAGGCCGTTCTGGCACTGGCTCAAGAGCTCAAAGTGAGGTTCTCCGCTGGAGAACCCCATGAACTGCTGCGGGCAAAGACCAACTATCTCATCTTCTACAATCCATCGCTGCGGACCAGGAACAGCTTCGAGACGGGGATGACGCAATTGGGTGGACATGCCAACTACCTGTCACCTGCGAGTATGTATTCTCCTGGCACCAGCGAAGTGGCCGCGGCTGGCGATCTGGTAAAGGAGAGCAAGGAGGCAGTAAGCGACACGGCGAGGGTCCTCTCCCGCTACGGACACGCCATCTCCATCCGCATGTTCCAGGACGCTACCGGATGGGTCCACGGCCGAGGCAACGCCACCTTGAGGGAATTCGCCCAATGGGCCGACATCCCGATCATCAACATGGAGGATGATGTCTACCATCCGTGCCAGGCCATGGCCGATCTTCTGACCTTGAAGGAGCACCTCGGCAACTTGGAAGGGAAGAAGATCGCGATCACCTGGGCCTACTCGGACAAGGACCGCACGATCGGCGTCATGCACAGCGCGGCTCTTCTCTGCACGCGCTTTGGCATGAACGTCACAGTGGCCCATCCCAAGGGCTATGAGTTTGACGACCATGTGACTGCCTGGTGCCAGGAGAACGCGGCCGAGTTCGGTGGCAGCTACACCTACACCGATGACATGGATGAAGCTTTCCAAGATGCCGATGCAGTGATGCCCAAGTCGTGGATCAGCAATGACTACCTGCCACCAAAGAATCCGAAGATAGATCTTGAGGGCGCCAGGGAGCTCAACAGACGCTACAGGCACTGGAAATGCACCGAGGAGAAGCTGGCGCTCTGCAAGGAGAACGTGCTGTACATGCACTGTGCGCCCATCGACCGGGGCAACGAAGTCACAGATGAGATTGTGGATGGGCCACGCTCCGTCGTCTTTGATCAGGCGGAGAACAGACTGCACGTTCAGAAGGCTATCATGTGCCTGGTCATGGGCGGGCGCCCTTGACAGGCCATAGCACCCACCAATCCAGCGACCGAAGGGAGTCCATATAGTGAAGTTGCCGAGAAGAGTCGAAGAGTTGCTTATCAATGTGCCCAAGCCCTCCAACTGGGTTCCGGATGAATACGACGTCGGCCTGCGCGACATCATGGTGGACTGGCGGGAGGTCGAGAGCGCCGATATCGGCCTGCTGGGCGTTCCGTTCGACACGGCGGTGATGGGGCGTCGTGGCTGCCGCTTTGGCCCGCAAAGCGTTCGCAGTTCACTGGTATTCTCAAACGTCTACGAGCCAGGCATCGATGTGGACCTCTCGACTGGCCTGACAGTGACCGACTTTGGCGACGTGGATGTCCTCCAGACTGACGTGCTCGGGACGCACGAGCGTATCGAGAAGGTCATGACAGCCATCTATGCACTGGGCGTTACGCCGGCCGTCATCGGTGGTGACCATTCGATTGCCTACCCCACTGCCAAGTCGCTGATCAATGCCACCGCGGGCAGGATCGGGGTCATCATGCTGGACTCCCACCTGGACGTGCGCCACTCCCACCACGGCGAGGTCTCGAGCGGGACACCTTTCCGCCGACTGATGGAGGAGCCCGAGCGCCCAGTCTTGGGAAAGAACCTGGTAGAGATTGGCATCAATGGCTGGCTCAACTCCAGGTACTACAGGGACTACTGCCGTGAAGTGGGGGCCACCGTGATCACCTCGCGCCAGGTCCACCGGCGAGGTGTGGACGATGTGGTGGCCGAGGCCCTGAAAGCGGCCACTGACGGCACTGAGGCCTTTTTCATCAGCGTAGACATCGATGGGCTGGACATCAGTGTGGCTCCCGGTACCTGTGCCCCCAGCCCGGGCGCTTTGTCGGCCTACGAGGCCCTGGAGCTGATCTGGCAGCTCGGGCAGCACCCAAAGTCACGTGGCATTGACATGGTGGAGGTTGCGCCCTCCCTGGACGCCGCCGGTGTGACCTCCATGATGGGCGCGGCCCTGATCATGAACTACCTGGCAGCGACCAAAGTTCGGCTGGAGACGCAGAGGGGGTAGAGCAGGCAACAACAGTGCCACAAGAGGCGGTGATCGCTTCTCCGCTGCCAACCGGACGTGGTGTCAGCGGGCGTCACGATCCGAGGTGCCGAGCTCAACTGTCACCGATCCCAGAGGGCCGAAATCAGCTTGTGCAATGTCACCGTGTTCTGCAGAGTACAGCGCGGTGCAGCTGCCCGTATTGACGACATGTCCGGCCCGCAGGCCCGGGGCGCGTCGGTTGTGATTGGCGAGCCAGGTCATGACCGAAAGCGGTCCTTCCATGACCTTCGAACCGTCACCCTGTCGAGCGGTCTCACCGTTGACAGTCAGAGTAGCCACGATCTCTCGGAGGTCGATGGCCTGCCAGTCTCGTACGCCCGGGCCGAGCACCAAAGGTCCATCGGTGCCGTTGTCCGCAATGAGGCTGTAGATGTCTTTGCTCGGCCAGTCGACATAGTGGCCAAGGACTACCTCGATGGCAGGATGGACCGACCGAAGGGCGCTGGCGACCTCGACCGCGGAGTATGGAGCCTCCCGGCGCGGCAGGTCTTTGGAGAGGGTGAACGCGAACTCTACCTCCAGCACAACTCGCAGAGTCCCTGGCAGACGTAACCTGGCAGGACTCTGGAACAGGGAGGACGCAAAGACACGAGCTGCGTAAGGTTCGCTCAGACCAAGCTGTCTCTGGATGGCGGGGTTGGTGCAGCCGACAAGCCAACCGCCGACGTCCTCGCCAAGCAGCTCGGCCAAACGATCCTGAATGGCGTAGGCGTCCGCTATGGTGTTGGGTTGACACTCGGCGGGCAGATCGTCAATCAGCTGCTGGCTCAGGCGCAGCTGCTTCAGGATTTGTGCCGCGTGGTCCATGGCTGGCTGCAACATCGTTGCTTGCCCTCGCTTTGGCAGAGATCGGTGTATCATCGGGTCATCGCCCGGTCGGCACGTGACGTTGCGGCCGAGGCGTGGGCTGGCTTGACAAGGCCCCGACACCGCGTCAGACCATTCTAGGATACAGCGGGTATCACGGCAAATCCGCGACAAACTCAGGTTCTCGTCACTTATGTCATTCTGAGCGAAGCGAAGAATCTCTTTCTTCGAATGCCAAGAGCCTGCGTGCCGGTCCGGGTGGCAAGTTGAGTTGTGAGTCGCTGTGGCCTTGGCAATGCATCCATCGCAGCGCGGCTGCCAGGGATTGCAGCCCCCGATGATCGTTTACGAGGGCCGGCACGGCAGCCAGTGGATTGGAGGGAACAAGAATGGAGTTTCAGGACCTCTCTTTCAGCGACGCGCCGTTGATCAAGACCCCGCCGCCAGGTCCCAGATCGCAGGAGTACCTGGACTTTCACTACTCCCACGAGGGGTCAGTCCTCTCCTATCCCAGAGGCATGCCCATGGCGCTTCGCAGGGCGAGGGGGGCGACAGTCGAAGATGTGGATGGCAACCTCTACATCGACTTTTTCGGGGGCGCAGGGGTCATGGGCGTAGGGCACGCCAATCCAGACGTGCTGCGTGCAGCCAGGACGCAGCTGGAGGAGCTCACCCACGCGTTGGACTTTCCCACACCGGCTCGCAGGCAACTGGTGGAAGCCCTGTCCCAGGTGCTCCCTCCTGAGCTGAACCGGGTCTCCTTTGGAGGTCCAACCGGGTCCGATGCGGTGGAATCGGCGGTGAAGCTGGCCAAGTACAATACCAAGAGACATCCGATCATCGCTTTCGAGGGCTCATATCACGGGATGACGGCCGGCGCCCTCTCGCTGTGCAGCGGGGCTCCCTTCAAGGAGGATTTCCTGCCGCTCATACCCGAGGTTCATTTCGTTCCCTATGCGTACTGCTATCGCTGTGCGTTTGGCAGAGAACCTGCTAGCTGTGATCTCGAGTGCGCCCAGTACCTGGACCACATTCTCGAGGATCCTCACTCCGGAGTGGCAAAGCCCGCGGCCGTCATCGTGGAGCCCATTCAGGGCGAAGGTGGCTCCATCGTTCCCCCTCAGCGGTTCATGTCCCAGGTTCGGGCAACCTGTGACCGCTACGAGGTTCTGATGATCGCTGACGAGATCCAAGCGGGTCTGTGCCGCACCGGGAAGATGTTCTCGTTCGAGCACAGCGGCATTGTTCCAGATATCATAACCATGAGCAAGGCCCTCGGTGGCCTTGGCCTCCCCATCTCCGACATTGCCTACAAGGAGGTGCTGGATACTTGGCCCCCAGGGAAGCACATCGGCACCTTCCGCGGCAACGTGACCGCCTACGCGGCCGGCGCCGCAGCCCTGCGCTTCATGGTCGACCACAAGCTGGCTGAGCACGCTTTGAACCTGGGGAGCGTGATGCTCTCCACCCTCAAAGAGTTGGA
>JBFEPU010000061.1:0-11691 GCA_041549915.1 Anaerolineae bacterium
AATCCAGGATGGCAATCGGTGCAACACCGTACGCCACTGCAGCTGGCACGCATCTTGCTGCTGCCTCTGCGGCGACCGGGACCTCGTGGATGCCGATCACGCGAGCGAAAGTCATCGCCACATCCTTACGCGCAACGACCTCAACCGTCCCCCCGTTAACGTGGACGGCAGCCTCATCAGCGCCATTCTTCGCGACGGCATAGTCCTGCGCCGCTGCCCGTGCCTCAGCCGCGGTGCCATTAAGGCAACGGACGCGGGCACCCGCCAGGGCTCCGGCATCGGCAGCGTTCTGCATCGAGCGTCGATGCAGGTAGAGGTTTCCACCATCGAGCACCAGCCCGAGCATGCCGAGCAGAACGATGAGCAGTACAGCAACAAAAGGCAGGACCTGGCCTGATTCGCTGCTCCGCGATGGTTTTTTGCTGTTCAAGCGCATTCCTCCTGATGGCGCGTTCTCTTTCGCCACCGGCACCAACCCTATTAGCGAGGATTGCCTTCCAAAGACTCAGTCACCGCCGGGTCCTGGGCACCACGAAACGGCAGCACGATTCCAGCTGCTATGGCACCAGGCCCGTGGCCTTTCGCTTCTGTGCCACGGCTTACAGTGGCTGCCCTTCACCGACCCGCAAGAGGTAGCCGTGAACGAGAAATGATCGCTCGACCATGCAACGCCACACGCAAGCGCCCTGCCGGCCGGCCCCTCCGCACTTTTCCCTTCTCAGGATAGCATGGAATGATGAAAAATACCTTACAATCCGGTAAATCTCGCGTGTATTTCCAGTGGCGCTGTGGTCACAATCGCGCATGCTTGGCCTGCAGAGGAGCGTTCTCCGCCTGGGGAGGGGCTTCTCCTGCAGCGCGTGCACCACGAGCGCCAGTCTCAACATCACATGACTTTGCCCCTGAGGGAGCGCAACCTCGGCTCGGGCCGCGGCCATGGTCAAGGTGTGCACATGGTGCGGCGGGCCATGAACAGTTGACCCAACAGCGCTGCCCAGAGGCAGCACTCCTTAACGACCCTCCCTTGCCTCTGCCCCACCGAGGTCTGGCAGGAGAAGGTGTCGTGGCCCGTTTTGGCATTCCAGATCGCGGTGACGGGGCGGTGCGATCTGCCGGGGTCCAGAGCGCGCGCGTCCCCCGTGCCCAGATTAGGCTCCAATCACGCAGTGCCGTTGTAGGCCTCTTGAGGAGAGCAATGATGGCACCAATCGGGGGTGGGAGCAACCTGCAGAGCAGGCTGTAGCCGATGGGCCAGGGTTGGGCGTGCATCCGTGTCGGTCAGCCGTGCATCGCACCGTTGCAGGCCGGCTTGCCGGATCGAACTGCAGATGCTACAATACGGCAAGACTACCAAAGGAGGGCCGCATGTCGATGAAGGCTGGCAGCGAGCGCATAGTGCGCACCGTGGTCTATCTGGCGCTACTGATCCAAGTGGCGGCCATTGTCTACTCGCTGTCGCTCACCGCGAGTCTGGAGTTGTACACAGTCGTGCGAGCCGCGGCCTTGCTTGGCAACGTGGGGCTGTTCTGGCTCATCGTGTCCTCTGAGTACGTCCGTGAGATGCGCAAGCTCTTCGGACGGGTCTACCTCAAGGTGCACCATCCTCTGGCCCTTGTCACGTGGGTTCTGATCGCCGCCCACCCACTGTCCTATGCCCTGCTGGTGAGCGACCCGAAGGCCCTCCTGCCGGTCTTTTGGCCCTTCCGCAGGTTCTTGGAGCTGGGCGGCAGAACGGCCCTGTACTTGTTTGCTCTGGCCAGCCTGACTGCGATCGTGCGTAGGAGCCTGAAGACTGGTTGGAGGTACGTCCACCGGCTGAGTTTCCTGGCTTTTCCCCTCGTGTCCATTCACGCTTGGCTCATCGGCAGTGATCTGATCAGCCCTCTGCTGCAGGTCATCTGGCTGGCTATGGCAGTTGTCGTTCTGGTGATCACTGTGCACAAGGTGTTTCTACGCGGTCGTGCCGGATAGGCCTGCAGACTGCATGCTGGCCGCCCGGCCTAATACGTCGAACGCACAAGGACAAACTACTGGGAGTTGGACATGCTCTTTGAGCGCTTTGAGGCAAGGGGCTTGGCTCACTATTCATATTTGATTGGCGACGCTGATCGCGCGGTGGTCGTCGATCCGCGACGCGATTGCGATGTGTATGTCGAAGCGGCGACGCGCGCGGGTCTGCCCATCACGCACATCCTGGAAACGCACCGCAACGAAGACTATGTCGTCGGGTCAGTGGAGCTGGCTCATCGCACGGGAGCCGAGGTACTGCACTCGGCCTACGACGATCTGGACTATGCCTACGGTGGGCGTATTGAGCAGGGCACGGCGCTGCGCGTCGGGCGGCTGCGCCTTGAGCCCATCCACACGCCGGGCCATACCCTCGGGCACATGAGCTTCCTGCTGCGCGATGCGACCGGCGCACCGTGGGTGGTGTTTACGGGAGATGCGCTTTTCGCCGGCGATGTGGGCCGCACAGATTTCTACGGCGCGGACAGATTGGAGCACATGACCGGGCAGCTGTACGACAGCATCTTCAGCAAGCTGCTGCCATTGGGCGATGGCGTAATCGTCGCCCCAGGCCATGGCTCTGGTTCTGCTTGTGGAGCGGCCATCGCCGATCGTCCCTGGACGACGATTGGCCTGGAGCGCAAGCACAACCCCATGCTCCAGCTTACCGAAAGGGATGACTTCGTGCGCAAGGCAGCGCGCATCCTGGAATACCCGCCATACTTCCGCAGGATGGAGCAGTGGAATCTGGATGGAGCGCCACTGCTTGGGTCGCTGCGCTCGCCCAGGCCGCTCTCCGCACGTGCGTTTGCCGAGCGAGCGAAGGAGGCCGTGGTGCTGGATACGCGCAGCGATCTGGCCTTTACCGCTGCACACGTTCCCGGCGCCGTTTTCATTTGGCAGGAGGGACTGCCTAGCTGGGCCGGGTGGTTCCTGCCGTACGACAGGCCGATCCTTCTGGTGACCGAAACCCATGACGTCTCGCCCATCGTGCGTGCCCTGCTTCGCATCGGCTATGATCGCGTGGAGGGGTTCCTATCGGGCAGTATGTGGTCGTGGCACACAGCCGGCCTGCCCAGCGACTCTATCAATGCCGTAACGGTGCAAGAGCTCTGTGGTCTTCTGGATGCGGCAGAGGACGTGTGGATTCTCGACGTCCGCAGTGAAGAAGAGGTAAAGGACAATCCAATCCCAGGCGCATATCACATCCACCTCAGCCACGTGCCCCAGCGCATGCAGGAGATACCTCGGGATCGTGCCGTCTACATATTCTGCGGGAGTGGGCTGCGTGCTACGCTGGCAGCTAGCCTAATGAGGCGTGAGGGCTGGCGGAACGCATCAGTGGTGCTGGGCGGGATTGCTGGCTGGAGCTCAGTGAGCTGTCCATTGCCCTGAAGACCATCACCTGCGCCAGGCTGCAAAGAGTCTGAGACATTAGTCACAGACAGCACTGGATCGTTGTGCTATCATAGGTTCAGATAGGCAAGCGTCGATGCGGCTGGCTTCATGCCAGCTGCTTTCGTCGTTGCTTGTACAGGCATGCGTCGCCAGGCGTGGAACAGATATGCATCGGCTGAGTGCGCTTGGGGTTTCTTTCGAGCGTCTCTGGTGTGGAGCTCGGAGCAGAAGAGTCAGGTCTGGTTCGCGGTGGTTGGAAGGCTTGTGACGTGGCCTTTGAAGGCGGACGCTTGCGAGTGCGGAGTTGCGCTGGTACGAGGCAAACGACCAGCGACCAAGTCAGGAGGAGATGACATGGAGAAGGTGAAGGATTTGGTTTGTGACATGTGGGTTGATCCAGAGTCGGCAGCAGCTACCTCGGAACACAAGGGCAAAACGTACTATTTCTGCGCCCGGGGGTGCAAGGTTGCCTTTGACAAGGACCCGGAGAAGTACATCCAGGCGGAGCAAGAGAAGTAGAATCCCGGATCGATCTGGCAACAAGTGGCAGGCCCGACAAGACCTGCCACTTCTTGTGTTGTGGACAGAAGATCCATCGAGTTGTGGCCTGATCGCGCTTGGTTCGCTAGTGCCGAGCGATCCTCGGGAGGCTCGGCGCTGCCGCATCTACGGCGTGGACTAGCTCGTGCTGTGCAACTGCCTCGCTCGCTCCAGTTCGGCGCGCTCGCGGAGTTGAGCGCGCAGCGTGATGATGTCTGCTGGCAGCTCCCTGATGACACCGAGGAAGAACAAGGCGCACAGCAGCCAGGCCGAGACGCAGATCCACAGAATGGCGTCCCTCAAGGAGTAACGCACGGCGATCAGGCCGGCCAGCCAGGGGGCCAGGGAAGCGCCGGCCGACTCGATAAAGTATTGCACCGCGACGGCTGTGCTGCGCACCTCCGGCAGGGTAATGTCATAGACGGTGGAAATCACGTTGGCTGAAGACAGAGGGACAAACAGTGCCGTGAGGCTGAGCAGGATGGTAAACTGGGTTTGATTTCCGACCGGGACATTCATGGTGACAACGAGAAGGAGAGCACCAGCGACCACGCCGGTCACGGCCACCAGCACGCGTCCCCGCCGCGTGCGCTTGAAGAAGAAATCACCCAATGCGCCGCCAACAAAGTAGCCCGCCGACAGCACGGCCACGGCTACGGCCATGGTGACGAACACGCTGTCGCTGGAGTAGCCCCGCTCCACCTCCAG
The DNA here is from genome assembly GCA_041549915.1 of Anaerolineae bacterium. Classification (GTDB taxonomy): domain Bacteria; phylum Chloroflexota; class Anaerolineae; order UBA2200; family UBA2200; genus JBFEPU01. The sequence continues at coordinate 4,654 of JBFEPU010000061.1, forward strand.
GTAGCGGAAGAACCAGTAGGTGATCACATTCCAGGGAAAGACGCCGAAGAAACCCTGGATGAAGAGCAGGATGAGGCTTCGCTTCCTGAACAGCCCCAGCGCGGTCTGCAGGTCAAAACGATACACCCCAGGGTGAGCGACGCCGCGCAGTTCTGGCTCGGAGCTGCCACGTGGTACGTCACGCACGCCGACCAGAATCACGGCCGCCAGGATGATGCCGATCGAGCCTGTGATGTAGTACGTTCCCCGCCAGCCCACCGTGCCGCTGAGCAGAAGGCCCAGTACCATACCCAGCATGTAGCCCACTGGCTGGGCGAGCTGTAGCAGGCCGTATACCGTGCCCCGCAAGTCGGGACCAAAATAGTCTGCGATCAGGCTATAGACGCCTGGGTAGCTTGAGTCGTCGATACCGGTCGAGGCGCGGGTGGCCACGAATGCGCCGTACGTGGGGGCGACAGCGCTTAGCCAAGTTGTCGCACCCCAGATGAAAGAAGCCAGGCTGACCAGCATGTTGCGTGCGTAGCGGTCGTAGAGGTAGCCCCATAGGGGATACAGCAGGGCGTCGACGATCAGCGCAGCACTGATAGCGGCGCCCATCTGCGCTTCGTTGATGCCGAAGGTCTCCATGATGGGCGTGGAGAGCGGGCCGATCAGCAGCTTGTCAGTTTGGTGCAGCAGCATGAAGGCGAAGAACACAAACACGACAAACCAGCGGCGTCGCGTTGGTGAGCGCATCGTTGTCTCCCCCTATCACATGATGTTCGATCGGCGGCGAGGAGTAATCAGCAGAGACGCAGCGTAGGTCCCGAGCCGATAGGCAGAGCGCGCTCGCCTTTGCGCTCTGCCCCTCACAGAGTATTGCGCTGGCAGCAAAGCTGAGGCGCCCGTTCGCTTGCGGCAGATCACCCAATCAGGTTTGGCGACATATCAGCGAAGCAACAGGTATCGGGCTGGTGTGCTGGCTCTCACATCCACCCGCGGCGGTGCAGCCACCAAAACATGGCCACTGGGATGAGCGCCATGACGGCCAGCGTAGCAAGCAGTATGGGTTGGCTGGTGGCAGCCTCCATGGGATCGGATGGAGCGAAAAAGTTCATGCCAAAGAAGCCGGCCAGGAAAGAAGCGGGCATGAACAGCGTCGTGATGATGGTCAGCGTCTTCATCACATCGCTGAGCCGGTTATTGACAATCGACAGATACGTGTCCACCGCGCCGCTCACCAGGTCGCGCAGGCCCTCGCTCGTATCATGGAGGCGCACCAGGTGGTCGTAGACGTCGCGGAAGTAGACACGTTCCTTGGTGGAAATGACCGCATAGTCGTCACGGGCTAGCTTGTTGAATACCTCACGCAGTGGTCCGATGATGCGCCGCAGGTAGATGATCGCCTGCCTCAGCAGGAAGAGGTTTTCCAGGGTGTCGGGCGTCGGCCGGTCAAAGATCTCGATCTCCAGTTCATCAATGGCATCGTCCAGCCCTTCAGTCACCGGCATGTAGCGAGCCACCAGATGGTCGGCCAGCTCGTAGAACAAGTGGTCCGCTCCGGACTTGACCAGTCGCTCGTCGCGCTGGCAGCGCGCCCAGACTTGATCAATCGCCGGGATGGGAACGTCGTGATGGGTCACGACATAGTTCGGGCCCTGGAACACATCGAGCTCCAGCGTGTCGATGTGTGGCCCGTCCCGCTGCTCGAACACCACGGCGTGCAGCACCAGGTACAGGTAGTCTTGCCAGTCGTCGACGCGCGGCACGTGCGCCTCCTGCAGCGCATCGTCTATCGCCAGGGGGTGAAAGCGAAAGGTGTCGCGCAGGATGGGTTCGCACGTCTCGTTGGGCTCGGCCTCAAAGTCCACCCACAGTAGCCCGTCAGGCTCGCGCAACGCTGTCAAGAACTCGTCCGGTTGCAGATCAACCCGCAGTGTGCCGTCTCGCGCGCGGTGCAAGGCACGGATCACGCGATCGGCTCCCGGACACTGGTTTCGCGCAGAACCAGCACCGCACCCACGATCTCGTTCTCCTGGTCCCGCACGGGAGCAGCCGTGTGGATGATTGGCCGCTCTGTGCCATCGCTCGCCACCAGAAGCGTGTGGTCGGCAAAGTGCACCGTCCTGCCGGTCTGCAGCGTCACACGCACAGGGTCAAGCTGGCGGATGCCGGTCGTATCGTCAACGGTGTGGAGGACTTCGTCCAGTCGTTTGCCGACGACCTGCTCCCTTGACCAGCCGGTGAGCTGAGCCGTCGCCTGGTTCATCACCACGATCTTGCCCTCCGCATCGGTCACTATGACCCCGTCCTTCACCATCTGTAGGATGAGGGCAACCCGATGTTGCTCGGCAGCAAGCAGCCTGGCAAGCTGTTTCATCTCTTCACTCTGGCGCTCCAGCTTCTCGATTGTCTCTTGCCTGGCCGCGCGAGCTCGCTTGGCGTGGCGCGTCATCTGCGTTAACGATTCCGCCATGTCCTCGATCTCATCCCCCGTCTTGACCGTCACGCTCCAATCCAGATCGCCGTCTGCTACCAGGCGGGCCGCGTTGAGCAGCGAGTTGACAGGCTCGCTGATTCTCGAAGCAAGGTACAGCCCCAGCCATAGGCTGACCGCGGCTGCTGCCAGAGTCAAAACGGTGAAGGTTGTCAGCAGTCTGCTGCGCTGTGTGCTCGCCTGGGCCAGTCGGCTGTGGAATGCCTTCGTACTGATCTCTTGCAGCCCTGCGAGCCGGTCGAGAGAATCTTGCGCAGCCAGCCCCACAGCCTGCCCCTGCTGGATCAGCAACCGGGCTTCGGCTTTGCGCTCGCTGCTGGCAGGGATCAGTTCCTCACTGAGCATCCGTCGGTAGGTACTCCAAGCGTGACGAAAGCCGGCCAGCTCATCGAGCTCGGCCGGGGTCGCGTAGCTTCCTTGCAGGGCGTCCAGCAGAGTATCCAACTCACTTGCGGCGCTGCCAAGTTGGGATTCGTAGCGCTGCATGTCGGGCACAGAGTCAGCTGCGACGTGCAGCAGGGCATTGCTGTGTACGAGCTGGAACTGGCTCGCTGCCTCAGCCAAGAGGTTTGCAGCCTGAACATCGCGTTGCGTGGCGCGCGCGGCGCGTCCCTCGACGACGCGTGTGACGTACATGTTCAGCAGCTGGTGGCTCAACATGATCAGCAGCACCAGAGTGACAGCCCCGAGGATCTTGCTTCGCACAGATGAGCTCATGATCTCCGCTCCATCGCTTCACGGAATGCCGAAACAGGGTCGCCTGGGCAGCGTAGTTCCAGGACGACGAAGGTCAGCAGCCCCGAACGGTGAATTGCGCTGAGACTGCCCCAAACCCGGAACGTGTCGGCTCCAGGTCTCCGTATTGTGCGCATGCCGCGTCGCTGGTCGGGGCCTGTGGTGGGGCGAGCAGTGCCGAGAACGTGTGCGGGCTGGCTGTTCGGGGAAGGTGGCCAAGGACCCCGCCAGGACCGGTTCAGTGACTGTAACGTTCTTCCTTCCATGGGTCGCCGCGATTGTGGTAGCCATAAGATTCCCAGAACCCGGGATGATCCTCGCTGGTGAACTCGACCCCGGTAACCCACTTGGCGCTCTTCCAGAAGTATAGCCGGGGAACGACCAGTCGCAATGGGTAGCCGTGGGCAGGTGTCAGTGGCTGGCCGTCGTGTCTGGTGGCCAGCAGCACGTCCGGCTGGAAGAAATCGTCCAGAGTCAGGTTGGTTGTATAGCCACCCGCACAGTGAGCGATGACGAACTGGGCTTCCGGAAGAATAGTGGTCAGAAGCTTGAGCTCGCTGGTGCTGACACCTTCCCAGAGGTTGTCCAACCTGGACCAGGTGGTGACGCAGTGGATATCAGAGAACACGCTCACCTGCGGCAAGGCGGTGAACTCATCGTAGGTCAGCACACGCTCTGGCTCCACCAGTCCAGAGACAGTGAACCTCCATGTTGTGGTGTCGATGTCCGGGACCGAGCCATGGTGCAGGATGGGCCACTTCTCAGTGAGCCGCTGGCCTGGAGGTGTCCTGTTCTCTCTCTGGGTGTCGGGACTGATGATGGCATCCATGTGCTTGCTCCCTCCTGGTCACAGAAGTATAGCGCAAGCCTCCGATTTCTTCAAACGTCGGACCAGAAGTCATTCTCGGGAAGTGGCGTTCCGCAGAGGAAGGGTCCTCTCAGGCTGTGGACTCGCGGCCAGTGTTATGCCTTTGGCAAACGGCAAGTTGTCGAAGCGTCGGTGACCGGTACCATTGCCGGCCGAATAGCCGCTGCCTCTTGAGCGGTGTCTCTCAGGAGTCGTGGTAGCGTGCAGTTCTCGGACACATGCCTTGGTGCACACCGTGGTAGGACCTTGACCTCCTGGTTTCGGTAGGCCATTCGCCCGGTCTATGAGGGCACGACTTGGCGCTCTTGCTGATTGCGGGCCACCAGATTCTGTCGCACAGCGAATATCAGACCGGCCCTGGATGAGCGCTAGACTGCCAGATTCGTGGTGGCGACATCTGCCACTTTGCAGACCCGGTCGGCGATTGGAATCGCCACCGTACGCCTCAGATTCTGGGGTTGACGGAGCACCACCGCTGGCCGGCCGGAGTTGACGAATTGAACCACGTGCGCTAGAATGGTGTGTTATAGAGTACTGCACCAGTTGTTGAGTCGATGGGCCCTTCCCGTGCGGCAGATCAGCCAATGAGGTCTGGCGACTCGTGGATGATGCAGTAGGGCAACGGGTGTCTGGCATCTGGTCCTGAACCGTGCGGTCGGGGTCCCTTGCTGAAGACATCAAGTCAGCGATTTGTGGACAACGTAGACGGGGGTGAGGCGTCGCCGCACCCTGCCGTGGCAGACGAGTGAGTTCTCGTCGCAAGCAAGTCGCAATGCGCGCCTTTCGGAGCAGGCGCAATTGCGGCTTTCTGTTTCTCCAAAACCTCCAAGAGGGAACATGCATATGTCGACAAAGGCAAACAATCAGGACACCGGCGTTGTGCGCGGGCTGGCCGACGTGGTGGCGGCGAACACGTGCCTGGGTCTCGTTGATGGCTTGCGCGGGAAGCTGTACTACTGCGGCTACGATGTGATCGACCTAGCGCAGCACGCTACATACGAGGAAACAGTCTACTTGCTGTTGCATGGAGAGCTGCCAAGTGCCAGCCAGGTGGAAGCGTTCGTGCAAGACATGGTGCGCCACCGCACCATGAACGTCGGCCACCTGCAGCTGCTTCGAGCCTTGCCCGGTGCTCCAACTCCGATGGAAGCACTGCGCACTGTTGTCTCCGCCATGTCTGCTACCGATCCCAGCCCGCTCGACAAGTCACGGCAGGCCAACCTGCGCCGCGCTGCAAGACTGATTGCGCAGATGCCGACAGTGGTTGCAGCGCACTGGCGCCTGCGGCAGGGTGAAGAACCGGTTGGCCCCAAGGACGAGTTGAGCCATGCTGCCAACTTCTACTACATGTTGCACGGCCACGTTCCGAGTGCGCTGGAGACGCGCATACTGGACATGTGTCTGATCCTGATGGCCGAGCACGAATTGAACGCCTCGACCTTTGCCGTGCGTGTGGTTGCTTCCACTCTCTCCGACATTTACGCTGCGCTGACGGCAGGGCTGGGCGCGCTCAACGGCCGCCTGCACGGGGCGGCCAACACCGAAGTGATGAAGATGCTGCTGGACGTGGATCACAACAACGATGTGGACGGCTATGTGCGTGGGGCGTTAGCGGCCAAGCGCAGGATCATGGGCTTTGGGCACCGCGTGTACAAGACATGGGACCCGCGCGCTACCTTTCTGCGCCAGGTGCTCTCCCAGCTGGATCACCAGCTACCGGGTGCGCATTGGTTCCTGCTTGCGGAGGAGATACAGGACACCGTGTTCCAACACAAGAAGCTGTACCCCAACGTGGACTTTTACGCGGCGCCGGCGTTGTACGGCCTGGGTTTCCCTATGGAGGTATTCACAGCCTTCTTTGCTTGTGCTCGCTCCGCGGGGTGGGGTGCACACGTGTTGGAGCAATACACTGACAATCGGCTGATTCGGCCCACAACCTCGTACGTCGGCGCGGCGGAGCGTGAATACGTTGCGCTGGAGGAGCGGGACTAGTTCAACCAACAGTCGGCATGGATGCCCACGCGCTGGGCATCGGCCCGTAATTGTCAGCGTGCGAATCCGGCAGTTGGTCACCAAGGAGGGACAGCAATGACCGATAGGGCTCCTGTCAGTTTTGGGGGGTATCCTCAGCAGGCGCTTGACTTTCTGGCAGATCTGGCTGCCAACAACAACCGCGAGTGGTTCAATGCCCGCAAGAAGATCTTCCAGGAACAGGTTCAGAAACCGTCACAACAGTTCGTTGCCGCACTGGGTAGCAGGTTGAAGACAATCCTGCCAGGGATCGCCTATGACACTGGGCTGTCCGGAAGCGGCTCAGTGATGAGGATCTACCGTGACATTCGCTTCAGCAAGGACAAGACCCCTTACAACACGAGGCCGCGGATCCGGTTCTGGGAGGGGCCATCGAAAAAGGCAAGCTACGCGGGCTTTTACATCAGAATCGAGCCTGCCGGCGCGGGGGTTTTTGCCGGTCAGCACGAATTCGATCGGCCGGTGTTGGCTGCCTATCGCGATGCCGTGGTCGATGAACAGCTCGGAGCCGCGCTCCAGGGTGCGATTGATGCGGTCCGGAATGCAGGCGACTATGTCATTGGCGGGAGTCACTACAAGCGGGTGCCGCATGGGTATGACAAGGACCACCCAAGGGCAAAGCTGCTCCTTCACAATGGTCTCTACGCCTACTCGCAGACCATCGATCCAGCGTACCTCACCAGGCCTGAACTGGTGGATGTCTGCTTTGAGTACTGCAAGAACATGGCCCCCATCCATCAATGGCTGGTGAGACTGGCCACCGCGTAACGAGCGGCGGGCAGCAACCTCGGCATCCACCGCGGTCTGCGGAATCGGACTCTGAGCTTGACCGTGGCTGAATGGCACGCTGAGTCCGTCGCCTCGTCTTGCGTAGCGATACGACAGAAGGTGCCCCAAAGGCCCGATCCCTGCGACAAGAAAGGACTAC